>NZ_JBFRIY010000005.1:32072-105622 GCF_041468565.1 Shewanella sp. 10N.286.54.B9 | reverse complement strand
GAGACCAAGGATGGTCGAAGGTAGAGTAATGCAGGAGCAACTATCGAGAGCGGAGCCAGATGCCTGAGTCGAGAATAACGATTAGCGATAAGCCACTTACGTCTAAAGTGATTTTAACTTCCGCTGAATGAGCAACTCTTTAATGGAAGTGGCACGTTATTTAGGGTGGCAAGGTAAGCTTATCAGGTTAGCCAGAGCCCCTTATCTACAAAGAAAAGGCCTGACTTACCTGAGTCTATAGAAGCACGTTTATTCACTAAAGCAGTGAAAGGAAAAGCGCTGCAAATCTTAATTTTCACTGCTGCGTGGATGATTCACCGCTTCTGGATGATCTGGCGCTGTGCCATTAGGGCTGAGCAACTCTTTAACTACATGGTCGACAAAACCCGCACCAGCTGCCTCATAAAGGTTATATACGCTGTGCACCCCTGATTCTTGCAGTGAATCGGCATCCTCTTTGTATTGCACAATGGCACTAAGTTTGCCTTGGTAATCTAGGCGTTTTAGTTGTTCAACAGCAAATAAGTTACCCACGTGATGCGGCATCGCGAGCAGTACTAACTCTAGGTTAGGCGCCTTATCAAGTTTCTCCCAAAAGTCGGTATCTGAGGCATCGCCCTGCACCACATTGCGCCCCTCTTGGTGATGGTAATCGACTAGATCTTGCTTATGCTCCACCCCAAGGATCTCACCTTCATATTGCACTCTAAGTTCATCATATGCACCGGAACCGATGCGACCCATACCTAAGATTAGGAACCTTGGATTACCCACATGGATTGGGCGATCTTCCGGATGCAATGGATGCTTCTCCAATCGCTGCAGTCGACTTTGGTACTTTTGATATAGTCTGTTTGAGGCGATATTGAGCGGTGCAGAGAACAGAAAGCTAAAACTTAATGCCACCGCTAATATCACCATCCATTGTGGTGGTAACCAGCCTTTTGATGTCGCGACAGCGGCAACGATTAAACCGAATTCGCTGTAATTACCTAGACTAAATGAAGAGAGTAATGCCGTGCGTGAACGTAACTTAAAGTGGGTCAACAGATAGAGGAACAGCACGATTTTAATGGGGACGATTAATACCAAAATAGCCGCTAAGCCGATATCTGAGAATGTCGGCAGACCATTTAGGCCCACAGTCAGGAAGAAGGCCACTAAGAAAAGCTCTTTAAAATAAAACAGTGACTTTGCCAGTTCTGAAGACTTAGGATGCCCCGCCAATAAGATACCGATAATCAACGCGCCAAGATCGGGTTTTAGGCCGACTATTTCAAATAGCCATGCCCCCATAACCAGTGCCATGACTAGGCCGAATAGCACCAGTAACTCACCATGACCGACTCGATCAAAGGCTTTATAAATAAGCGGTTTGGCTAGCGGAAGTAGTAGTAAGCATAACGCCCAATATGA
Organism: Shewanella sp. 10N.286.54.B9; assembly: GCF_041468565.1. Lineage (NCBI taxonomy): Bacteria > Pseudomonadati > Pseudomonadota > Gammaproteobacteria > Alteromonadales > Shewanellaceae > Shewanella > Shewanella sp. 10N.286.54.B9. The sequence continues at coordinate 104,206 of NZ_JBFRIY010000005.1, read as the reverse complement.
GGGAATATCACCTTTAGATATCGTTAAGAAGGCGACGGCAAAGATATCTTGCATAATCAAGATACCAATAGCAACGCGGCCATAAAGTGACTGCATGTCACCTTTGTCTTCTAATATTTTTACCGCAAAAATGGTACTCGAGAAGCTTAATGCAAATGCGAGCAGGCCAAGCTGATTGAGTTCAAGACCGGTAAGCTGCTCTAAACCAAGCAGACCTAGCAATTTTAGCAGCGGGATAAAAAATAGCATAGAGCCAAGCAAGTGCAAGCTGGAACCCGCTAAAACCTCCGCTTTGAACAAGCTACGAATATCCAGTTTAAGACCTATGGCAAACAGCAATAAGGTCACACCTAAGTTAGCTAACTGCTCTAACATTGGCAGGCTAGATTCTTCAATTCCGAATAGAAACAGTACAAATCCCGCAACAAGATAGCCGATTAATGGGGGCAGTCCCACACGGCTAACTAGCATGCCGCAGGCTAAGGTTATAATGAGTATCGCGGGTTCCATGGTGCTCCTTGCAGAAGATATTATTAGTGAGCATTGTACAAGAAGTTTGTGAATTTGAACTGAAGTTTATTGAATTATTTATAGCTTGTGACAGAGGCAATTGTCTTAGTTGTGGTGATTACATTTCCCCTATTAGATGATAACACTCGTGTTGTGATCCCCCCTGTTTATCGCAACATCAATAAAAACTAAAAAGCCCCGCTAGCCGATAAAGGTTAGCGGGGGCTTTTTAGTTAATGCGGCTGAGCTATTTCACGAGATGATCCAGGTGTTCTGCGAACGCTTTAGGGCGCATAAAGCCGGTGACCCTTAAGTCATCTCTGACGGCCCCATTTTCGTCAAACATCAGTAGTGTCGGTAAGCCGAGCACATCGTAATGTTCTAGTAGTTCAATATCCACCGCATCATTGCTAGTGACATCAGCTTGTAGCAATACCATCTTGTTCATCCGCTCAAGGACTGCAGCATCCTTAAAGGTAATCGCTTCGAACTCTTTACAAGCGACGCACCAGTCGGCATATAGATCTAACATCACTGTTTTGCCCTGTGCAGATGCAGCTGCGATTTCACTGTCGAGATCTTCAAGTGATTTAATCCGCTTGAAACCGTGATTTTGCTCGGCAGATGCAGCCGTTGAGCTGCTGTGGGCAGCAAATCCAAAGTGTGACATTGCTGATTGTAAGCCGTAAGAAAAACTAGCCAATAATGCTAGCAACAGCAGTATCGAACGGGTTGTTTGTTTCCAGTTGAACTGCGTGAGTTTGTTCTGGTGCATTAGGTAACCGACGATGCAGATCCCCCACACTGACCAGAGTAGATCTGAGATAAGCCCCGGCCAAATTCGACCTAACATCACGATAGAAACGGCAATGAGTAAGAAGCCGAAGATGGTTTTGATAATATCCATCCAGCTGCCAGCTCTTGGTAAGATCTTACCGCCAGAGGTGCCGATAATAAGCAGCGGTAACCCCATACCCATACTCAACACATAGAGTGCTAAGAAGCCCTGTAATAGATCGCCTGTTTGGGCGACGTAAATGAGCGCTCCAGAAAGTGGTGCGGTTGTGCAAGGAGAGGCAACAAGGCCCGAGATAACACCCATCAAGAACACACCAATGACGTTACCGCCTTTTTGGCTGTTGGATACTGAGTTCATCTTTTCTTGCCATCTAGACGGCAGTTTTAAGTCGTATAAGCCAAACATCGATAAGCTCAATACGAAGAACATGATCGCCAGTACAATGAGCACAGCAGGGTGTTGTAGATAGGCCTGATATTTCATTCCGGCAGACGCCACAACTAAGCCTACTAGCGAGTAGGTGATAGCCATACCTTGTACATACACCATCGACAAGCTAAAGGCTTTAGCGGTAGAGAGTTTCTTACCCTGGCCAACAATAATGCCCGATAGAATCGGATACATAGGGAAAACACAAGGTGTTAATGCGAGGCCGATCCCTAAGCCAAAGAAGATCACTAACGTCCAAATTAAGCTATCACTAGCGAGCATTTGAGTCAGGTTATCTTGCTGAGTGATTGGCGCGCTAGGTTGGTCGACGACAGCAGCAATTTCATTATTATTTTGTAAGCCGAGTACGCCATCATTAGCACTAACTTCAGTTAACTCTGCCACTTTTTTGGTAGGAGGGAAGCACAGTTTACCTTCAGCACAACCCATAAATGTGACGTTGAGAGTATCGCCTGCGGCAGCTTGTTTGATTGCGACCGGCATTTCAACAAATGAATAATAAACCTCTTGTTCACCAAAATATTCATCGGTATGCGCTTTTCCCGCTGGTAAAGCGATTTCGCCCAGCACAGCACCGTTGGCTTCAAATTTGAGTTTATCGCGATACATGTAGTAGCCGTCGGCAATAACCCAGCTAATTTTTACCTTATTGCCCTCCTGTTTGAAGTCGAAAACAAACGCTTCATCGACAGGCATCAACTCTGGCTCACCCTTTAAAAAGGAGAATTTACTGCTATTAAAAATGCTTTCAGCTTGCACTAATGGGCTAAGCATTAGTAGGGATGCTAAAAACAGAGTTATGATTTTTTTCATGGCTGTGTGGTTTCTTTTATCCAATCAAAATAGGCTGGCAATCCCTGGGTTACAGGTAGTGCTATTAGCTCGGGAACGTCATAAGGGTGCAACTTTAAAATTGCAGCCTCAATCGCAGGGTAATGCACGGCAAGGCACTTAATATGTAAACAGAACTCTGTCTCTTCACAGACTTCAGCTTGCCATTCATATACGGATGTAATGGCTGATGAGATCTGCACACATGCCGCTAATTTCTCTTTGACGAGGGCATGAGCTAAAGATCTAGCGCTAGCTTCGTCTGGGCAAGTGGTCATCAAGAGTAAAAATTCGTTATCCATTAAACTGTGTTTGTCCGTCTGATAGCTTGTTCAATTATATTAAGCAGATTAAAGCTGCGTTAAGGCAATTTAGTTAAGCTGATTATCACAATAGTCACTATTGTTACTTTACGTGTTTTGCACAATGCTTGCATTAAGGCATTGCTAAAATAGTGATGCCAGTAGTTTTTGCTTACAAATGCGTATGTATTGTGCTGCTTGTGTTGATTATTGTTAGCACACAAGCCAATTGTTGGTTATGCGACTTGAAAATAGACCGACTAACCCCAATTTAGTTTTCATCGCCATAAAAAAATGTGAGGTCAGCGTGTTTTTTATTCTGTTATTGATTTTTGTATTAGTTCCTGTGATGGAGCTATCTGTGTTGATCCGAGTGGGCGAAGCATTAGGCAGCTGGACAACTGTAGGTCTGGTGATATTTACTGCTGTGGTTGGCGTATCGTTAGTGCGGAGCCAAGGCATTAGTACCTTGATGCAGGTTCAGCAAAAATTGGCGCGCGGCGAAGCACCAGGGCAAGAGATTGTTGAAGGGATGATGTTAGCTGTTGCTGGGTTACTGTTACTCATCCCAGGTTTTGTGACCGACTTTTTGGGACTCATTCTATTAACGCCATTTACTCGCATTCCGGTTGCTGGCTATTTTTATAAGCGTATGCAATTGAAAGCTAAAACCAATGGTGGTTTTCAAGCTGGCTTTGGTCCAGGTATGGGCGGACAAGGTAACCCCTTTGGTCAGCAAGGCGGGCGTTCACCGTTTGATGATGGCAACACCTTCGATGGTGACTTTGAGCGCAAAGATGATCCTAGTGATAAGCGCCCAGAAACCCATCAGGTTGAAACCTCGATTGATGACGATGACAAGCCAAAGGATGATAAACCTAAGCGTTAACTTTGTTTGGGATTGCGCGGATAGAAATTATCTGGTTTGCGCTCAAGGTGGCTAAATTTACGGGTGTTTTTATAGGGCAGCTTCATAAATCCTGACACCCCTTTGCCTTGTATCTTATCGACATGACTTAAGATACGGTCTAAACAGCCTCTAAATGCTGCTTGTTTCCTCGGGTTTAACAGACGCAAGTAGCTGTGGATCTTCATATGATTTGGCAAAGCCTCAAAGATAATACAGCCGGTATGGTGAATTTGGTTGATGATAGCGAGTTCAGTCATGATCTCTTTTGGCAGTTCTAAATTTTCTTCAGGATCGCGGCCATCTTCAAAATAGGAGTGCAGTCTTGAGCGGTCTTCTAAAGAGGGGACATCGCCAACCTCAAAAGGCAGTTGTAGCTCGCTACTAATCACAAAGGGTTGTTGACTATCTTGCCTCTCAATATGCAGGGTATCTCTTGCATTGAAAAAGCACGCCTTGAACACACCTATCCGATGAATACCACGGGCAAGAGTCACCATGTTATTAACTGCAATTGTTAAAGCCTGCTTTTGACTCTCGTTATACAGTGCTAGGTTTGAATCTATAAACACTCCTGTTTCACGCCAATGAATCGCTAAACCACCTACGATGTCATATTGGGCTAAACGGCCTACTGATGCGATAAAGCCTTTTTCAGTATCGCCCATACCAGCCATAAAGTTCCGGTAGTATTTTTCCAGCTGTAGATCATCCATTTTGGCAATGGGATCATCGGCATTATGTTCTTTAAGAAATGCTTTTCGTGAGCTATAACTAACGGTTTCCACCTCTTTATTGCTGGTAAGCACCCACACTGGGATTTCAGCGATAAGCGGTCCATTATCAATCTCTGGCAGATGCATTCTATGGCTATGAGCCATACTTTTAAGAAAGTAATCACCAGCCTGTTTTCGTTGCATGGGGTCATCACTCAGCATGCCATCTAAGGTTTTGGCGAGCTCAATGGGTAAACCAATACTGGTGGCGGGGATGACCTTACTGCCGAAACGACTAGCTTGGCCGGATGCCAATGCATAAAGTGTAGCGGCCACGCCTTGCTCGTCAAAGCGGGGGCTCGACAATGCACCATTGAGTTGCTCTTCACCGATAAAGTACACATCGCCCATGCGGGCATTAGTATGCTGATGATCGCTTGACATTAAATCCATGACATTGCCATTAACAGGGTTGCCGTCATTGTCGCGCTGCGCAAATACCGCTGAGCCCCAATCAATTAAAGACAGATGTTGATTGTTTACATCGTAAACCAGATTTGAGGGTTTAATATCGCCATGGATCAATGGCCGACCGTTATGTAAGTATTTGAGTATTGCCGCAAGTTGGCGAGCAATATTCATCACCATGGCAACGGGCAACGCACCTACGCGCAGACAAAGTTGTTCTAAGTCTTCACCAGGCGCTCTTGCCATCACAAGAATGCCCTGTTTTCCAACATGTTGGAATTTAATGGCTGGAGGTACGTTAGGGTGGATGACTTGAGACAGCATAAACGCTTCCTCTTCAAGCCTATCTTGTACGTGCTGCGGCAGTGTTAGTCGAGAGAATTTAAAAACATGGGCTTCGCCACTGGCATTAACGCCCGCAAATACAAACCCATAAGCGCCCTTACCAACCATTTCAAACTCTTTGTATCCCAACTTACTTAGCTGTTGTTTACATAGTCTTATCCAAGCACGGTGTTTGCGGGCATCGTTAGCCGCAAGCAAGTAGATTGATTGCTCTTCTGAGATATAAAAGTGTTGAAGTTCTTGGGTTTGCAATTGTCTCTCCTTGTTAATGTTGTTATTAAATCAACATTAGCGAAGATAGTCCAAGCTGATTACGTAAAAAACTGACAGTTAAAAGGGGGAAGTGGGTCACACCTAGCCAATATTTTTGGAAGAGATATTGATGTATATCAATTCTGTAACAATAAGAGAAAGGTAGTCTTGAAGTCAGTACTAATATAGAAGATATAGACTTAATTTTATAAGTTAAATCAGCACAAAGGTGATTATATGTCAGGATTAGATAAGTCACGGTTAATCGAATTACTCGAGTATCCTCGGCAGCGAATTTTGCAGTCAATGGAACTCAACCAATGTCCTCACGCTGGTTTTTTTAATCATACCGATATGCAGTGCATCAATTGTCATCAAGGCATGGAGTGCACCTGGATGAACCACAACGACGAGACTGTTGCGGTAGATCAAAAGACAGCCGAAGAGCTCAAGCAACAGCTGCTTGTCGCTGTAGATTTTATTGATTCAAGCTTGAGTCCACACCACCTTTCGCGTCGTCAATGTGAATGTGAGAATTGTACTTGGCTTAAAAAAGTACAAAAAGCGTTGGATATTCCAGCAGCCTAAAGCATTAGCGTTTGTTTTTCTTTTTGCTAAATGCAGGTGTTGGCTTTAGAGTGTTGCTCATTCGGTATTAACAGAATTTGCTTAATTAAGGGGGAACTCCTTGTTAGAGCGTTCTGCTTAAGCCCACTCTAACGCTTTAGGATTTTAGCAATGCAACCAAGTTTTTGGCATGAAAAATGGGACGCTCAACAGATAGGTTTTCATCTGAGCGCCGTTAACCCACTACTGATTCAGTTTTGGCCACAGCTAAAGCTCCCCGCAAACTCGCAAGTTTTTGTTCCTCTTTGTGGTAAGTCTCTTGATATGTGTTTTTTGGCAGAGCAGGGCCACGATGTACTGGCTTGTGAGCTCAATGATCTTGCGGTATCTCAGTTCTACCAAGAAAATAACCTTACTCATAGCGTAGAACAAATTGGCGAGCATAAGCGTTATTCAACTGAGCAGATCACCATCTATCAAGGTGATATTTTTAGCCTCCAAAATACCAATAGTGCAGAGCTTGCCAAAACCAGCGCTTTTTACGACAGAGCTGCACTAATAGCGTGGCCTGAAGCGATGCGATTACAATACGCGCAGCAGCTTGCTTGTCTAATTCCAGCAGGCAGCATTGGTTTGCTTGTTACTTTAGATTACCCGCAAGCAGAGCTAAATGGCCCGCCATTTGCGGTATCCAATGATTGGGTAGTAGCCAATATGGGTGCTGATTTCGACATTGAACGGTTAGCTTGTGAAGATGTACTGAGTGATAATCCGCGCTTTGTTAAAAAGCAGGTGTCATCGTTAACAGAGTCAGTTTATAAGTTGACCCGAAAAGGCTAACAGCGGATAAGCAGGGTGAGAGCAGGAAAGTCTGAGGAAGCTAGTCACTGATCATCTTCTATTCTGGTATCGGTGTAGCGTCGGCCTTGGTGCTGCTATCGGCATCTATTGATGGATAATAGTCTTCACTTGGCCTTATTTCAGGCATTAAAAAGCGACCATCAGGTCGCTTTTTGGTACTTGTGATTCAAGAGTCTAATGACTCATTGAATTAGAAGTTGTAACGAACACCAACAGTGAAGATGTTGTCATCTTCTAGGTCGATTTTAGCGCCGGCTACTTTGTAGTCGCCTTCGTACATAGCGTAGTGGCCATATACCATAGTTGATTTAGAGATCTTGTAGTCAGCACCAACAGTGATTGACTGAACGTTTACGTCAGACATCTCGTCTTGGTATCCGCCAGAAATGTTCTTGAAGTACTTACCGAAACCAGCTTCGTCTTTGCCGTATTCAGCTTTAAGATTAACGCCGTTTAGGTTGTAAACAACGTTCAGGAAGAAAGAATCACCTTCTTGATCTGAAGTTTGGCTTTCAGTATTTTGGTAAAGGCCACCGATTTTGAAGTCGCCTAGTTTAACTTGAGCCACACCACGGTATGCATCGATGCCACCGATAGTGTTATATGCACCTGCTACATAGTAGTTTTGTGCTTTAAGCTTCTTATCACCGATAGTCGCGCTAAGTGCGTACTGGTCTTCGTAAGAATCTTTACCTGCTTCATCAGTGTAGTTGTCTTCCATTAGGTACGTTGCGTTCAACGTCACTAGGTCAGCAATTTTTGGTGAGTAGTACCAGATACCGTCGCCAGAACGAGTTTGGCCACCTACTAAACGGTCGATATCAGCATTTGAGTTACCAAATACGTCAACGCCACCTTCAGACTGCTTGAATACTGTGTCGTTACGACCAACAAGTACGGTACCAGCTTGAGACTTAAGACCTAGGAAAGTGTTACGAGCTTTGAAAGTCTCACCTGAGTTAGTTGTGTTTTCTACTTGGAATTCCATTTGGTAGATCACGTCGATGTCACTAGTTAGGCTTTCGCTGCCTTTAACACCTAAGTGAGAGAAGTTGTTCTCTAGAACAGTACCTTCTTTACCATTTTGTGTAGTCGCACCAGTATCTGAGTTAGTTACTGATAGATCTAAACGACCGTAAAAGCTTGGACCTTCAGCTAGCGCGCCGAAAGAAGCTAGGGTTAAAACTGATGCCACTGATGCAGAGATTAGTGTCTTTTTCATTTCATTTGCTCCCAGAACCTAAGTTCTTATACGTTTCTTATGGTTTTTTACATAAACTTTTGTTTTTGTTACAAGCATCCGAGCTCATAACAATTGTGGGTGCAAATATTACAGTTTTATGGCTTTCAAATTGTGGGCTAGATCAAGTTTTTACTTTTCCACCGCAGATTTGCTGCTTTTTTGTGGTGCTTGAGGTTTTTTCGTCATCTAAATGGCAATATATACAGAATTCAATGTTATAAACTATCCCTAAAGGAGTATTTGTGGCGCTTTTATATGGAAATGATTCTGTCTAAAATTGTGAAGAATTAGTCAATGCGGGGCCGAGAAGTGGCTAAGTTTACAATGTTAAAAATGAGTGTGTGGCAGTTATCGCATCAAAATAGAGTGAAGTAGCCGAAATGTTGCGTTTATGTTGTGTGCTGGTGGGGCTGTTCATTTATAAGAACAATAAAAAAGGCAGCCAAGGCTGCCTTTTTTAACAGCTTAAAAGCTTAGAAGTCGAAACGCATACCTACGGTAACAATATCATCACCAAGGTCTTGTTTGGTGTTGCTAAGCATCATGTCGCCGTCATACTTAGTGTAGTGACCGTACACCAGTGTGTTCTTACTCAAGCGGTAATCGGCGCCGATACTGAATTGTTGGATATCAACGTTACTGACGGTTTCTAGGCCACCATCAACGTTACCAACATAGCGGCTTACATACTTACCTAAACCTGAATCATCGCTACCGTACATCGCTTTCAATTTTAAGTTACCCATCACGTATGCCGCGTTGACGAAGTATGTGTCACCTTCCAGGTTGGCATACTTGCTATCAACATGTTCACTGTTCTGGTAGAAACCACCCACAATAACATTACCTAATTTTACTTGAGCAACGCCGCGGTAAGCTTTAATGTTTTCAATACTGTCGTTGTAAGCCGCTGATACATAGTAGTTCTGCGCTTTTAGCGCTTTGTCACCAATGGTTGCACTCAGTGCATACATATTATCGCTGTACTTTTCTTCACCATCAGTATCAACTTGATCGTAGTTATCATCCATCAAGTAAGTTGCGTTTAAGGTAACTAGGTCAGCAATTTTTGGTGAGTAGTAAGTAAAACCATCAGCGCTACGTGTTTGGCCCGCAGCTAATAGATCGATGTCTGAGTTAGTGTTGCCAAACAGGTCAAATCCGCCTTCGGCAGCTTTGAAAACGGTGTCGTTTCGACCAACAAGAATTGTACCTGCCGATGCAGACTTAAGGCCTAAAAAGGTATTACGCGCGCCGAATGTGTCACCTGAGTTGTCGAAGTTGCTTACGCCAAATTCCATTTGGTAGACAACTTCCAACTCGTCATTAATTTTTTCAGTACCTTTCACACCTAACCAAGAGAAGTTGTTCTCAATGATAGTGCCAGACTTTTGGTTTTGGGTGGCAATACCCATATCTGAGTTGGTGATTGCTAGGTCAGCACGACCATAAAAGTTTGGGCCATCAGCTAGTGCTGTAAAAGAGGTGGCGGTTAGTGCTGAGATAATAGTGACGGACAGAACAGTTTTTTTCATTTTCATCTTCCTATAGCTCGAAGCTATTCTAAGTTTGGGCTGCCATCTCGGTTATTGAACCGGCTGAATAACCAAGGTGAAGCTGTATTTGTCGGGAGAAATACTGCAATGAAAGGGAACTTATAAGTGTGATCCTGATCGCGTTACAGAGAAGTTGCGTGATATTTATCATGATACTTTACTTGTATTAAACAATTAGTTAATTGAGATTTGATAGTTGTTCACACTCATGTCTCGGGGCTTGTTTTTTTAGTTAAAGCTGTTCACATAGATCTCTATTGCTATGGGATAAACTTAGAGTTCTTAGTGGAATTAGGATAAAATTGCTCATCGAGTTTCATCTATTGCACCCCCAGATTGAGTATTGCCTTGAAAAATCAAATTTTGTCAGATGCCTACCTAAACCGCTTTGCTGGTATTGGTCGTTTATACGGTCAACAAGCGCTTCATTGCTTTGCTCAATCACATGTTGTGGTTGTTGGAATTGGTGGCGTAGGTACTTGGGTGGCAGAGTCTTTGGCGAGAAGTGGTGTTGGTCAAATTACTTTAATCGATCTCGATGATATCTGCGTAACTAACACAAATCGTCAGGCCCATGCACTGAAAGAGACGATTGGTGAATCTAAAGTCGAAGTGATGGCACAACGATTAAAGCAGATTAACCCAGAGTGCATGGTGAATGAGGTTGAAGACTTTATTACCGTAGATAACTTGGCGGAGTATTTTCAAGGTAAGAAAGCCGGTGGCGACTTAGACTATGTGATCGATTGTATTGATGCCGTCAAACCAAAAACGGCATTAATTGCTTGGTGTAAAAGGCAAAAACTGCCAATTATTACTGTTGGTGGCGCGGGTGGGCAGAGCGATCCAACTCAAGTACAAGTCACCGATCTTGCCAAGACTTACCAAGATCCTTTACTTGCTAAAGTGCGTAACTTGCTAAGACGTGAGTATAATTTTTCTAAAAATGTCGCGCGTCGATTTGGCATTGAAGCTGTGTTCTCGACCGAGCAGTTAGTTTATCCCCAAGCCGACGGTTCAGTGTGTAATACCAAGGCAACGGCTGATGGCAACATGCGCATGGATTGTGCCTCAGGTTTTGGTGCAGTAACGGTGGTGACTGGTACATTTGGTTTTGTTGCGGTTAGTCGAGTGCTGAGCAAACTTGCAGCTAAAGCACAACACAGCGAGTCGTAATTATTGGTTGAGTAACCTATCCGTTAGGGCAGTTGTTCTGACGGTTGACTCACTAGCAAGCTAACTTTTTGATCTTTATTTTTTTGATGCGATCTTTGGCACTGTTTTTGCTTTTATCTGGTTAGGAACAGAATTCTGACACTGGATTTGGCAATGCAAAAAATTAACCTCAATGCACTTTCTTTTACTGGCAAATCAATTAAGAAATTGATCTTCAATGCAATGCTATGGCTTTCTTTGGCATGTGCTGCGTTATTATTCTCGCCGGTCAATTTTCTTGCCGCAATTAATCTGGCTGAATTTTCGGAGCAACATGCCAATCTAATCGGCCTAGGTTTGATTATTGGCGCTGCGTATTTATTGACGCAGATCCTTAATTACTTCCTTGATGAAGCCATTGGCTATTTAAGTGATAAACGCTCAGTTGAAGTCATTGAAGAGAAGGTGAAGCTACTCGATCCTACCGAACGTGCTTTGTTGAGAGAGTTCTTTCTACAGGGAGAAACGATTTTGACTCTGCCTGAAGCGGAACAAGCAGTGAAGAGCTTGTCTAAAGCGGGAATATTGGAACATCTTGGTAATGAAAAACATTATGCTATTCAAGGTTCAACCGCAGACTTCAAAATATCGATGCGTGCTCGTGAGTACTTAAATCGTCAAGTGTTGCGCTTTCCGGTTGGAGAGCCTAGTGCTGAAGAGATGAAAAACCTGATTAAAGCTCGCCCGCAGTTCATTAATAGTTTTGTTACACCGCGTAAACACGCAGCTTAAGCTGTTTAGCTGTGACAGGTTCTGTTCGTTTAATAGTGAAAAAACGGACAAAAAAATGGGGGCAAATAGCCCCCTGCATTAATAGAACGTTGGAGATTAACTCTCAGGATCCGCAGACTTGGTATAGAACATCCACATTAGATAGGAGACGATACCTATCGTACTAAAAATTACTATCATTGATAGCAAGCCGATAGCGTTGCCAAACATCAAATCTAACCAGAATGCCATGTCCGAAATCCTCTTTCTTCTTAGTTCACAGTTAAAGTACTCCTCTGCATTCTTGGCGTAATTGATCTTGGTCAAGTTATAGAGTGGTTATTGGTATTTTGCTGCGCAAGTGTTAATAAAGATGGCGTGGATCACGTTTTGCTAATTGTGTAGAGCACTAAAGTAAGCGGCTTGTTGGTTTTGCCGGTGGTGAATGACCATTGAGGCTGAAAAATGGCCAGTTGATACAAAACTCAAATCAAAGTACTTGCCATTCCGATATCCGCAGGTATAATTCGCTTCACTCCTTGAGGTCCACCTCATTGAGTCGAGTAACAAAGCCTGAGTGGTGGAATTGGTAGACACGTCGGATTCAAAATCCGATTTCGAAAGAAGTGACGGTTCAAGTCCGTCCTCAGGTACCATTTCTCTTTAAGAGAAAATATTAAAGCCGACATTAAGTCGGTTTTTTTGTGCCTGAAATTCACCGATTAGTCACTTTTTGATGGAATTGGTATAAGTATATTGACCACTAATTTTCGGTTTCATTTGCAAAAAGGCATCCATTTGGGATGCCTTTTTTTATTGGGTTGAAATATCCAGCTTTAAGGTTCGTTAGCTTTTTAAGATCTCTAGCGGCAGGGCAAGCATGTCATCACCGCTACCGGCAAAATACCAAATGATGCCAATTAGCGCACCGACGGTGAGAAAGTACCAAACAGCAGAGAATATTTGACCGTAGCGATCAAGCGGTAGCAAGTGGCTTTGATGACGGGTTTTCCATTCAAACACTATTTCGGCGCTGCCAATGAGTAGCAGGAAGCCAAGTAGTGCTAAGCCTAAACTGTAGCTGATGTAGACGCCAACTGCTGCGCCTGCAATACATGCAACCAGCCCCATAACGCTGTTCATCGAGAAGCTGATGCTTTTAAGGATATGGCCGCCATCAAGGGGCAATATAGGTAACAAATTAAATAGATTGAGCAGGGCATTAAAGGCCGCTAATCCGGCAAAGAAGATATTACCTGTTACCCAATAAGCAATCAGCGCAGCGATTGACATCAATAGGCCAAAAGTAGGCCCCATTATCGAGATCACTACATCTTGCCAACGGGTATTAATCTTTTCATCACTTAAGGCTAAGCCGCCCATAAAGGGGATGAGGTAGATCCCTTTTGTTTTCATGCCAAAGTGCTTCATTGCCCGAATATGACCATATTCATGGAATACTAAACAGGCAATAAGCGCGAGAGCAAACTGAAATGAAAACAACCAAGAGTAGGCGGCAACACTGGCGCCAGCTAATACGACTTTAATGACCTTGGCGCTTTTTAATAGCTTAAAACCCAGTGAGGCTAGGCCGATCATGCTAAATTGCTTTTTCTCTTGAATGGCAACGGTTGGTACTTGTTGTTCGATATCTTTGGTGTTGCGTTTACCGCTAGCGATGACATTCTCATCTTGCAACAGCCGGTAATCGATGACAAAAGGTTGCCAACGTAAGTCTGTTTCTAAAGTGATTTTTATGGTTTTATGTGGCGCTTCGTCTGATGAATCAATTGCGGCTGGAGCTGCAGTATTAAGCTCAAAAGAGTGGCTTTTTAAGCCTTCGTTGTCACTACTTGCTTGAATAACCGAGACTAAGTCATTACCCCAAAACAGTTGTTGCCAGCCTGCCAATGAGCCTTCTAAGCGAAGCGGCTTACCTAGGCAGTCAATTTTCAATAATTCCACGTCATATCTCAACGATTTAAAGTAACGTTATTATGACGCTAACCATCACCCTTAGGCAATGGCTGTCAATCTGCCTATTGTATGATTATTTTTTAATACTGTAGTCGTAGTTGATCTCTTGATTACAGTTGGTAATACAACAGGGACCATGTTCTCTTTGGGTACGATTGAATGCGCCACCAATGTGGATCTCGATATTCGCGAAAACATGTTTTAAGGCATCAATACGGTAGTTTTTGTAATAGCTTTCTACTTCTTGCGTTGTCGTTTCAAACTCGGTTTCTTCTTCTCGCATTGTGCTGATAATTCGACGTTTTTCTTCTAGCATTCCCTTGACTTGCTCGACCATCATTTCGTCATCTTGCCATTGTGCTTTAGGCGGCAGGTTACCAAGTTGGCCTTCGATGTTTTTTACCGCGCCCCTCATTGAGGTAATGCTCTCTTTGAGCTGCACTAAATTATGTTTGTGCTCGCTAATATGCATGGCGCAGAATATTTCAGTTTTTGTACCCGCTGTTGCGCCAATGGCAACGACCTTGACTCCTTTATCGGCTTCGACTTTGCCACCGACTAAATCGCCGCGACGACCGCTTGCATCGCAAACAATTAGCTGTTGCTTAGTGTTGGCATGACTATGTAGTAGCTGTTTGGTTACAAGTATATTACCCGTGGCTTCAAGGTTTGAGTATTGCACGAATTGCGCACTGATTTGGCCTTGGGCTTTGAGCGTAGTAGAAAGCGCATTGTCTTTTAATTGTCGACCAATAACACCTTTGCTGACAGTGATATCGCCTTGAGCAATTAAGGTTGCTGAGTCGACAAAGCCCATAACAGTGATATCACCGCTGCTTTTAACTACCATGCCTTCGCCAACATCACCGGTAATTAATATGCTGCCTTTAAAGTCGACATGACCATAACCGACGTTGACATCTTTTATCTGTAGTACGTCATCAACTTGCATGCCGTTTTTGGTTTCTACCGGCTGGCCAGCAACACTGGCTATAAGCAGGTTAGGGTTGTCGGCGCAAAACTCAGTGCCCTCTCCAGCAAGTAGTTTTATATCTTTGCCTGGCTTAGCAAGCAGTTTATCGCCAAATACGTTGTAGCCATCAACTCCTGCTGTAGCAGGGTGCTTCATAATAAGTGCATTACCGACTTTTACCATGATAACCGAGCCGAGGTTACGCATATCGACGCTGCCGTCGCTATTCTCTTGAGGCTGCAATAGTCTTTCTCGCGCTAACATCACTTTGCGCTCAATAGTCGCGGCTTTGCCATGCACGGGCGAACGTCCACTGGCGATGATATTACAACATTCATCACCAGGTAACAGGTTGGCTAATTGGGTTAATGACAGCTCAATTTTGGGTTTACTTAAACCAAGTTTTATATGCTGAGATTTTAAGTGTTGCAGGATATCTTTTAAGGTAATCGTTTGACCGCCGTATGCCGCGGTTAATGTCATTGATGCTTGCATTTTATCATCGGAGAATTCAAAACTGATTGCGGCATCGCGACATTCAGCGATCTCAAAGCGTTGTTCAAACCGGCCGTCATCAGTACCTGATAATTGGTTTATTTGAATAACAGCTTTGCTAATCACCTCTTTAAGTGGATATAGGGCGCTAAAATCGGGGAACGCCAATAGCTCGACAATGTCCTTTTCAGTTAAAGGACCGTGAGTATTGGGAATGAGCGTTAATACGGCTTTTTTGCCGTCAACACCTAACTCTATAAGCTCCGGATGCAGCATGAAAATCCCTACGGTTTATTCGTTATTATTAGAGGTATTACCTTGGATTATAAGCACATAATATCCGTTTACGGAATTATAATGTATAAAATCTTTGACCAATATATCAGTTAAAATGTAACACTATATTGGTTGCAGAATAATCAACTAGTAGGGTTTTTATAGCATACTTTTATGCTTTGTTTCAGTTCTTTATATTGGAGTATATTTTGTAGCGATTATTTTCGGCACTCACGTTTACGTTGCCGAAATTTTCAGCGATACAATCCGAGTATGGCAGATGGCGATTGGCGACGATATGGAACAATCCCCCTCGCACTAAATTGGCTGCACTGGCTTTGACAAAATCTGTTGCAATATTGGTGGTACTGGCTAAACCGTCATGAAAAGGCGGGTTGGAGATAATGCCATTGTATTGGCGATTGGTTTGCGCCATGCCGTCAGATGCAAACACATTAGCGCTGAGTCCATTGGCTTGCATTGTTAGCTCGCAAGAAGCTAATGCCATTGCATTGATATCAACACAATCTAGCTTTAATGTGGGTTGTGCGGTGAGTAACGCTGCGGCTATCACTCCGGCACCACAGCCAAAGTCGAGCACATTTCCTTGCATTTTTGGTAGATTGTCGAGCAATAATTTAGTGCCTTCATCGAGTTTTTTCTCGCTAAACACACCAACCAAATTACAGATGGTGATTTCGCCCTGTGGGGTTTGCAGTTGATACTTGCTGTACCAATCTTGCAGTTTTACCGCAGGCGCCTGTCGATTCAGTTCGCTGGTAAATACAATACAGTGGCGAGCATTATCTGCTTTGAATGCCTTATCGAAGTAATCTGGTAGCTGTTTAGGTAGCGACTTAATACCACCTTTATTCTCACCTACCACAATCAATTGCCCTTGTGGTTTAAGATGTTTAGCTGCGAGATTAAACAGGTAAGGTGCGAGTGCTTTTGCTTTAGGGAAATAGACAATGACGCTGTCAAAGCACTCTTGGTTTGGCAGTTGATGACCAAAATACAGCTGCAGGTTTTTGGCTGCATAGGGCTGCATAATAAGGTGATGATGAAAATCCAGTGCTAGGGCACTTACGCTCGACGCACTCTCTAACAGCGTTTTAGGGAGTGTATCACCTTCATAGTTGAGTACTAATACAGTTTGGTCTTTGACTAAATCACTATTTCTAAGAAGGACTTGCGAAGCGTTGGTTAGCATGAGTTTTCAAGGTCGAATGTTAAGTGGCAGTAATTATACCCCATTGACCTAAATATGCACTTTTAACTGGTGACAAAAATGCCAGCTAATCATAGGTAATAGCTGGCATTTTATTCTTATAACTCGTTGGTATTTGATTAATCTATCTTTGGCAGCAGACTCATCATCTTTTCCGCTATCTGGGTGTTGTCTTGATTGCCTTTAAACAGATCGGCAGCTGGGCCAACGGCAAATACTTGCACGTCGCCACCTGTGTGGCCACTGGTCGTCCAGCCGGTATTACTGCGGATATCGATAAGCTTTTTCAGGGCTGTTTGCAGTGCTTCATTGCCCTGCATACGTGCATTGCTCAACTGTTGTAATTCTTCGGCTGTTAATTCAAAACCAAGACTTTTGCTTACTCCTGTTTGCCACTCATCACTGGCAATGGCTGCAACGCTAATGTTCGATGGGCTAGCACTAATTCCTTTTAAAAGTTTGGTGTCCCAAGCATATTCACCATTAGCACCAATAGAGAGTCCACCGGTATTATGATCTGCGGTGGCGACGAGTAAGGTATCCGGGTGTTGGCGCACATACTGCTCGACGACTTCCATTGCATTGGCAAAGCTGTGCATCTCCCCCATGGTGGTGGCGATGTCATTATTGTGTCCAGCCCAATCGATTAAGCTACCTTCGACTAATAGCACAAAACCTTTGTCGTTTTGCGATAGTAATTCTAAGGACTTTTGAGTCAAACGGCTTAAGGTATTCGCGTCTGTTTCGTTAATGACCCATGGCAGCTGCACCTCGGCAAACAGACCAATGACTTTGGGTTTGGTAATGGATTCAAGCTGTGCCAAGTCATCGATATGTTGGTAGCCTTTGGCCTTAAACTGGCTTAATAGAGCTTCAGAGAAGTATTTCTGCCCACCACCTAAAATCACATCAGCATCAGACTGCAACATATCGGTGGCAATCGCTTCATAGTTGCGGCGGCTTTCGTTATGCACCAAAAAGGCTGCAGGGGTTGCATGGTTTACTTGTGAGGTAACAGCCACACCCGTTGACATGCCACGGGATTTTGCCATCTGCATGATGGTGGTCAATGGGCGTTTATTAGTATCAACTGAGATTGCACCATTGTAACTTTTGAAGCCAGTGGCAAGCGCAGTAGCTGATGCCGCTGAATCTGTTACATAGCCGCTCTCTCTCGCAGGGTAAGTGGATGCCATACCCACTAACAAACGATCAAACACCGTTTGTTCAATCTCTTCAGTGTCGGGGTTGTCCTGAAAGTAACGATAGGCGCTGGTATAAGCGGGACCCATGCCGTCGCCGACCATGATTATCATATTCTTAGGTCGTGATGGTGCATCTGTAATATCGATATTGGCTGCAGCATACAGTGGCAATATGGCAAGGGCACTAAGGACCCAAGTAAAGGTGTTTCTAAAAGTCATACCGGGTCCTTGGACTGGTTATTTGTTGATTCTAGCTTCGATGGCATCCATTAACATACCGCTAATATCGACATCAAAAGCAGCTTCAATCTCTTTTATGCAAGTTGGGCTAGTAACGTTAATTTCAGTCAGCTTGTCGCCAATAACATCGAGTCCAACAAAGATTAGCCCGCGTTTTTTGAGTTCAGGGCCTATGGTGCGGGCGATATGCCAGTCAGATTCTGACAGAGGTTGAGCTACTCCGCGTCCACCGGCAGCTAAGTTGCCACGAGTCTCGCCTTTTTGCGGAATACGCGCCAAGGAGTAGGGGACGGGTTCACCGTCGACAACCAAAATACGTTTATCGCCAGAGGTGATATCCGGAATAAAGGCTTGTGCCATCGCATATTGCTGGCCTTCATTGGTTAAGGTCTCGATAATCACGCCAAGGTTTGGGTCGTCTTTTTTGACTCTGAAAATAGAGCTGCCACCCATACCATCTAATGGTTTAAGAATGATATCGCCTTTTGCTTTGTGGAAAGCACGAATGCGTTGCTCGTCACGAGTAACAACAGTCTCTGGAGTAAACTCAGAGAACCAAGCGGTAAACAGTTTCTCGTTAGCATCACGCAGGCTTTGCGGCTTATTGACGATTAACACACCTTGCTCTTCGGCTCGCTCAAGCATATATGTTGAGTACACGAATTCGGTGTCAAAAGGTGGGTCTTTGCGCATTAAAATAACATCGAGATCGGCCAGCGGAGTGTCGACAGCTTCTTCAAGCTGGTACCAATCAAGTGGATCTTGTTTGACTGTTAATGCGCGCATGGTAGCCATCGCTTGGCCATTCACCATGGCTAAATCATTCATCTCCATGTAAAACAGCTGGTAACCGCGAGCTTGTGCGGCCATTAACATGGCAAAGCTTGAATCTTTCTTAATATTAATGTCGCTGATGGGATCCATCACGATACCGAGTTTTATCATGGAGCGTATTCCTTATTTTATATTCATATCAAGGCTAAATATGGGGGCGACTAAGCCGGTTTTCTAGCATCGAACTGATATTATTATCACTGGCACAGCTAATTCACTGCGACGTTAAGTTTAACCAATATCACCAAATTTTAGCTGCAGAGCGCTAATGGTTGTCAGCGCGGCCGTTTCAGTGCGTAGTACTCTTGGGCCAAGCAGTACATCGGTAAATTTATGGGTTTCGGTCATGGTGATTTCAGTTGCTGATAAGCCCCCTTCAGGACCAATAACCAAGCGTACGCGGTTGTTAGGTAAACTGAGGCCATTAACGCCGTGAGAGGCTCTTGGGTGCAAGTTCAGCTTCAGCGAGTTTGTCTCTTCTGCGCACCAGTCACTCAGTTGCATGGCGGGACGTATTACGGGCACCACGCTACGGCCTGATTGTTCACAAGCACTTACCACTATCTTCTGCCATTGCTGGATCTTTTTCTCTAAGCGCTCACCGCTTAATTTGACCCCGCAGCGCTCAGAGAAAAGCGGTGTAATAGTGTTAACCCCCAGCTCGACAGACTTTTGAATGGTAAAGTCCATTCGGTCTCCACGGGAGATCACTTGGCCTAAATGCAGGTGCAGCGGTGACTCGCTGTCATTGCTCTCACAGGATAAGACCTTCACTGCGACATTTTTCTTACTGGCGCTGACAATTTCAGCGAGGTAATCATGACCATCTCCATTAAATAAACAGACTTGCTCACCAGCAGCCATTCTTAGTACGCGGCCTACATGACCTGCAGCTTCCTCATGTAGTGATACGGTTTCATCAATAGCCAACGAAGAGGCTTGGTATATTCTTGGGACTCTCATGGTACAGGTTTGCCTTATTCTGCGGTGTTCGATGCTGAGATTAGCTGCTGACATTGAGTCTGCACATAACGATTGTGGTTACCTTGCACTTTTGCAATCGCTTGATCTCGCTTGCACTCAATAGTATCAACTGGATAGCTTTTATCCCATGCTTTAAATAACTTTAATTGGCTACTGGATATTTGCAATGCATAGGCGCTTTGCATATAAAGATAAATTCGTGCGATTTGCCCCCGAGTATAGCTAGGTGGCTGGACTTTTCTTGCCTTAAAGTCAACGCTCATTGTGCATTGGCCATATTGTACTGGCTTAGCATTCCATTGGCTAAAGCGGTAGTTACTGCGATCGCCGTTCACTTCGCCAATAGCAGGCACTAGATTGTGTAGATCTGACTCCATCTTTTTAAATAACTTATCTGTTTTACCGCAGTTTTTACGACCACCTTGCTGCCAGCATTGGCGCTGGTGGCCAAACTCCCAAGCCGGGACGATATGTTCCCACTCTATTCTTGCTGCTCTTTTTGGCTGTTTGCGTACTTGATAACCACAGTGCTCAAAGTCTGTTCGCCATTTTTTGCCTTCTATTTTTATGTCACAGCCGCAATAGAAGCTATTGATGGGTAAGGACTGAATGTAGATCTCTTTGGCTAATCGTTTTGCTTGACTGAAACTGCTTGGGTGTTTTGCTTGAGCAAAGCTCTGCAGGGGTGTGATCCATATAATACTAAGCGCTAATAAAAGTGTTTTAAATCCAATGCTGTTCAATCTTAATCCCCATATTAACCAATCGTAGGCTCGTTTGCGGCGATTGTAAGGGAGCTGAGGGGGTGGGGCAATATATGAAGCGAATGAAAGCGTTAACTAGGCTTTGAATTTTGTAAATTGTGGCCGCACTTGCGGCAACGGTATTGGCTGTCGCCACGTACAACTTTATTGTGACGCCTAACGCTTAAATTGATTGAGCCGCAGTTGCAGAAATATTCAAAGGTTTTTCCCTCTACGGATTGAGTATTAAAGCTATGGGTAGTGCGTGGTTGACGTTGGTAAAGTTGGCGCATTAAACGTTGCCATTCCATACCGTGGGGCTTGACTCTGCCATAGAGTTGGAAAGCTAATAGGTGGCAGATCTCATGTGGTACGACATCATCGATAAAAGCTTGTGGATTATCTTTTAATAGCATTGGGTTAAAGCGCAGTTTATTGAGTTGCAAATGGGCTGTGCCGGCACTTTTTCCGCGTAATTTAAAGTTAACTTCTGGTCGTGGAAATGACTTGGACAGTGCTGATTCCGCCATTTGATAACAACGCTCAATTTGCTCGACAATCGACTGTTGCAACGGGTCGTTAAACGTCGCTTTGGGGTGGTTAACTAAAGAGGCGGTTGTTAATAACTTGGACTTGAAAGGGTTAAGCGCTTTAAACATTGGCTCTATGAACTCATGGTTGATGAACCCGCAAAAGGCGAGTTCATCAATGTTACCTGAGTCTAAACCATCACGCTAGTTAGAGAGTTGTTGCCGCCACCTCTACCATAGCTTTCACTTGTTCAACAATATCGTGTTCTACTTGAACGTCGTATGCTGCAATACGCGGTGTGTGAATATGGCCAACAGCAATACTGCTATTAAACTGCTTTTGTAGCAAAATTGCGCGGTAAGATATTTCATTGGAGAGATAGCCGCCGCCAGAACCTTCTACTGAGATTGCATTTTGCAGTTGCGCTAACGATTTTGCTTGAAACTCGCCTTGCGCTAGTGTCGACACCGTATGGTTGTCATTCACTTTCCAAGGGCCTTGCACGGTTTGCATTGCTGCGATGGGTAGAGAAAATTCAACAAACTCAGGTCCATTAAGTGTGCCACCATTAAACAAAGGTGCGATAGGGGCTTGTTTGTTAGCACCGGTTAGCACGTTTAGGTTATCTGGTGCTGCTGCGCTGCGGTTGCGTCCAGGGAAACGTTCAATATCAAATTCATCGCGCCCCATACTGACAGTGAAAATCATATCCACGCTGTTGTCGCGATAGATGGGTGTCAATATAGACTCAATGAGTCCGTCATCAAAATCGGCAAACCGTACTGGGATCATTGCGGTTTCAATTTGAGCTTGTTTGCCATCCACCTTGAAGCGATAGCCATCAAGCGCCAATGCGACTAAACCTGACGGATTACTCTGGTCGATATGTCTATCGAGGAAGAAAGGATCGAAGCCTGTGATGAGAATTTTAATCTCTGCATCATCTTTAAAATTAATGTCACTTAACCCGCGAGAAGACTTCTCAACTGCCTCAATAAGAATATCTCGTTGCCATGCGGCAATATTAAAATCAGGCTTTTGCGTCTTCAATAGTTCTCGCATCGCCAGGCGATTCCAGTATAAAGAGCGATCGTCCAAGTGGCCTGATTGGACATCTCTTACCGCTTGTTGCCATAGGCGCAAACCTTGGTGGGCAACCATTTGAGTGATTTTAAGTTCATCAGAGTGCTGAGCGTATTTGTCGGCAAGGTTAGTGACGAATGCTTGATATCGATTGACGACCTCAGGTATAGCCTCTGTTGCAGTTGGTAATCTAGCCTCTTCAACGTCGAGTTTTGCGAAAGCAGCGGTTGAGGTTGTGCCAGCAAAAAGTGCAGTGGCGATAAGTGCCATGCTAAATGATTTCATTACTACGTCCTTGGTTATTATTCTCAGTTTCACAACGTGCAGTGAACGTTAAAAACTGTTCTCTCAGGCTATTAGTTCATTTTCATCAGTATGCCTTAGCGATGAAAGCATTGAAAGCGACGAATAATTATTCAGCTTGGGGATCGACTATTGCCATTATTTCGCCACAATTGCTCCTCTTATTGCCACTTTTTAAAAGTTATTAAGCGTTATCATTAACGATAGAAAGTTCGGTGTAAAAGAGATGACAAATGACAAAATTGATATCGCTGATGCTGTTCAGCATTTTGGCCGCTGTGGCACTCATTGTTGACGCCAATGATTATGATGACCATAGCGTGCAGTTGGCAGAACTCAGATTGACTCCGCAATTAACAACCGACTGGGACTTAGTTTTCCAGCAGCATCAAGTTGAAGGAGTGCTAGTGCTTTTTGATCCCCAGCAACAGACCTTGACCACTAATGATCTGAATCGAGCCAATACAGGCTACATTCCAGCATCAACCTTTAAGATTGCTAACGGACTAATAGGCTTGGAATTAGAAGTAGTGGCAGGTACTGAACAAGCCTATCCGTGGGATAAGCAACAGCGTGCTTTTAAAGCTTGGAACCAAGATCACACCTTTAAAAGCGCATTCAAGTATTCAGTGGTACCAATATTTCAGCAAATTGCTGGAGATATAGGTAAACAACGGATGGCTAATATGTTGGCAAGTCTGGAGTACGGCAACCAGAAGGTGGGGCCAGAGCTGGATAGTTTTTGGCTTGATGGTGATATACGGATTAGCGCCATTGAGCAGCTACAGTTTTTGCAAAAGCTACATGATCAAAGCTTACCTGTGAGTCAACGTACACAAGAGATCATCCAACAGGTGATGTTGACTGAATCCACCGACGACTATGCCATCTACGCTAAAACAGGGTTTGGCCATCATGGCGATAAATACATTGGCTGGTGGGTTGGCTGGTTAGAAACCGATGAGCAAACCATTTATTTTGCGCTGAATCTTGATCTTGATGATATGCAACAAGCACACTTACGCCAAGAAATAGTGAAACAGATCCTGCCATTATGAGGTAAGGGTTTCACACCATCAAAGACTGCAGCGACTCCTGGCTGGTGAAGCGTTTATGGAAAAAGTCGAGGAACACACTAATGTTGGTCGCCAGTTGGCGGCGACTCGAATAGACGCCATAAACCTTAAAGGCTTCCATAGGCCACTCTTGTAAAATAGGTACGAGGGAGCCACTTGCCAGCTCATTTTTACAGACAGAGTTGGATAACATGGCAATACCAAAGTCATCCATCACCAGCTGTTTAACCATCACTGCGCTATTTACCCTCACTTTACGCTTGAAGTTAACCATGGTTTTTCTGGTGCCTTTACCTAATGGCCAGATAGGCGCTGAGCGAGATGTTCCTAATAATATACCACTATGAGTTGCCAGCTCTTGTGGGTTGGCTGGGGTGCCATGGGTTTTCAAATAACTAGGGCTTGCCACTAATATCGGTTGGCGCTCGAATAATAACCTTGCCACTAAATCACTTGATTGCAGTGGACCATACTTAATCGCGATGTCGTAACCTTCACCGACCAGTCCAACGTCATTGTCGGTAAATTGCACGTCGAGTTCTACATTTGGGTACAGTCGCATAAAGCCGCTGCAAAGGTTGGCGATAAGCTCTTGGCTAAAAGAGACCGGTATAGCAACTCGCAACGAGCCGGAGACATCATTGTGGGTGTTTTCGATAGTCGCTTTGGCAGCTTCTATTTCATCGCTTATACTGGTGCAATGCTGGAAAAAAAGCGCGCCAACCTGAGTTAAGCTCAGATTACGGGTATCTCGCTGTAAAAGCCGAACCCCTAGCTGCTCTTCAAGCTGGGCAACCTTGCGACTAATGGTTGATTTTGGCATGCCTGTTTCGCGGGCGGCTTGAGAGAAACCCTGGGCTCTAACAACCGCTGCAAACAGCATCATACCGTTTAAATCTGGCATGTTATCTTCACTGTCTCAAAAATGGAACAAAGCGTCTAGTGCAGTTTAATAGCAATTGACGGGATAACAAAGTTATATTTACGGGCTAAAAATTTCAGAGGCTAAAAGCAGAGGATCTTTCGATGACCAGCAAAAATCAGCCCGCTAACATGACTCAAGCGCAAACTGCCGATCCGCTTTTCTTAAAAGCAGAGCATTTGGCTAAAGACTTTTCGCTGTTTCCTGAGCACAGTAAACAGACACTATCTGAGGAGATCAAAGGTCTTCTTGGTGATGACGAAATCCAAGCAAATCTAAAAGACCTTGCTGGATTGGATGTTGATGGTTATGTCACTAAGGTGATCCAACCGACACAAGACAAGAACCGCCCCGGTGCAAAACGTATCATTGCGGATCTTAAAGGTAAGCTTGTTACCGAAACCCACATCGGCCCTTTTTATAGTGCAGAGATTGAACTGAATTTTGGATCTCGTACTCGCCGTATTGGTTTTGTTGCACAAGAGCGTACGACAGCTAACGGTGCGTGGATGCCTGAGCATCACTTAGCCTGCTGTAAAGCGATTCGTCACTTCGCCGAATTGTCTATGCCTATTATCTACCTTATCGACACCCCTGGTGCCGATGCAGGTGAAATTGCAAACAGCCAAAACCAAGCTCACACAATCTCTAAGGCGATTGCAGAGAGTGCCAACGTTGACGTACCAACAGTTGGTATTGTAATTGGTGCTGGTTACTCTGGTGGTGCTATTCCGCTGGCTGCAGCTAACATCTTATTGTCACTGCGTGATGGTATTTTCAACACTATTCAGCCACAAGGCTTGCAAAGTATTGCACGTAAGTACAACTTGTCTTGGCAAGAATGTGCTAAATCTGTTGGTGTTTCTCCTGAAGAGCTATACACCTCTGGCTGTATTGATGGCATTGTCGATTTCTCGCCGTCAGACAAAGATGAACGTCAACATAACTTACGTCGTGCCATTATTAGTAGTGTTGAAGCTGTTGAGAAAGCGGCGGTACAGTTTGTACGTGAATCATCGGATTTACGTGAGCATTATGACCGCAGTCTAGAACGCTTCTTAGCACCGTCTAAAAACTTAGCAGCACTAGAAGTGAATGCTGAGTTAGCAGTGGCTAATAACCCAACCATGCACTTAAACCTGTTTGGCAGCACCTACCGTTACTTGCGTTACCTCACGCTTCGTAGCCGTATCCACTCTATCTCGCAAGAGCAGTATGGTCGTCTATCTAAGGTCAGCGTACCTGAAGGTGATTTGCTAGCTCGTATTCAGCAAGAGCAAGATCGTGTGTTCCAGTCTTGGTTATCAAGCCCTGATAAATTGGTTTATGACGAAGAGTTGAACAAGCTATGGGGTAACTTCACCTCTAAGCGTGATGATGTTTCAACTGAGCGTAACATGCTGACACGTTTGATTTTGGGTGAACCAAAAGAGAACTATAAGAAAGCCCGTAAAGCGCTTATCTTTAATATCAGTTGGTCGCTATACCACCGCTGGAAAGGTAATGCAGAGAATAACTTCAAAGGGCTAATTAGCTACCTTGAAACATTGCCTTCAGAGGTGACTCAAGCTGACTGGCCTGAGCTGAACCAACTTACTGTACTCGATGTTATTGTGCATGATGAGCTACGTGAAGATTTCATCTGGCAGTGTCATAACATTTTGGTATTCAACGCGCTGTACGACAACGTAGTGGGTAACCTTGCTTCAATCGCTAAAGAAGCGATGATGTCTAAGAGCCTATCTCGTAGTTCAGTTGATAACCTATTACATGATTCAATCGACAGAGCACTATCGACTCAAGATGTTGCCAACGACAAGAACAAATTCTACAAATGGCTGAAGTACTTTATGTCTCAGTCAAACCGCGCAGAACTGCTGACTCGTACTGAGCAGTGGAAGAGTGTTGGTTTCCCACAGTTAAACGACAGTCTATTTGTTATTTTGACTTACTTCTTCGAACGTCTACTGCCTGAGTATTTTGACAGTGAAGAAGAGAGCAGCGAATACACTGGCGCGATTAACCCGGTACGTATCGGTCGTCGTAAAGACTTCTGGAACCGTTTGACCATGGGTTATCAAGATCTACTGATCCAGAAAGTCCTTCGCGACGAAAAGCGCGCAGGAAAAATGGGTTGGGATGCGATCGTTGGTAAATTCTTCTCTGATTTTGAAGAGATTAATGGCGATAAGATGTCAGCTAACCTGCTGAACTTCCCAGGCTTCCGTCTTTCTATTGAAGATGCTATCGATAAAGGTATCCGTCCTTGTGGTTTAATCACTGGTGTGGCTGACTTTGAAAGCGATGGTAAGCCAATGCGCGTTGGTGTTGCAGTTTCAAACACAGCATTCCAAGCGGGTGCATTTGATATGGCCGCGGCAGAGAAATTTAGTGCGCTATTGATTGAATGTGCTAAGCGTAAACTGCCGGTTATTTGCTTTATCAGCTCAGGTGGTATGCAGACCAAAGAGGGCGCTGCAGCACTATTCTCAATGGCTGTAGTGAATGACCGTATTACTCGCTTCATTCGTGATAACGAATTGCCAGTATTAATGTTCGGTTACGGTGACTGTACTGGTGGTGCTCAGGCGAGCTTCGTGACGCATCCTTTGGTACAAACTTACTATCTATCGGGTACAAACATGCCGTTTGCTGGTCAAATGGTTGTGCCTGCATACTTGCCATCAACGTCAACCTTATCTAACTACTTGTCTAAAGTGCCTGGCGCAATGAATGGTTTAGTCGAAAACCCATTCAGCACCACTTTGGATGACCAGTTAAGCAGCATTGATCCATTGATGCCAAAACCTACTGGCAAAATTGAAACTATCATCAGCAACGCGTTGTCGACGCTGGTTCCTGAAGCGGAAGCGGAAGAGGAAGAGATCGTTCAAGATGATCCTCGCACATTGATGAAGCCAATCAACAAAGTCTTGGTGCATGCTCGCGGTTGTACTGCGGTTAAGCTTATTCGTAAGGCACACGATAATAATATCGATGTGGTGCTAGTGGCTTCTGATCCAGATATGACATCAGTACCTGCTGACATGCTTAAAGCAAACGACAAGCTGGTTTGTATCGGTGGTAACACCTCTGATGAAAGTTACCTCAATGCATATTCAGTGTTGAAAGTTGCTGAATACGAAAACGTTGACGCACTGCATCCAGGTATTGGCTTCTTATCTGAAAGCCCACAATTTGCTGCACTTTGTGTGAATAATGGCGTTAACTTTGTTGGTCCAAGTGTCCACAGTATGACGACCATGGGTAACAAGTCGAATGCGATTAAAACTTCGCAAGACCAAAACGTACCTGTAGTGCCTGGTAGTCATGGTATTTTGACCAATGCAGAGCAAGCGGTAAACGTAGCAACTGAGATTGGTTACCCTGTACTGCTTAAAGCGGTACAAGGTGGTGGCGGTAAAGGTATTCAGGTTGTAGAACGTCCTGAAGATATGATTGAGCTGTTCCAAAAGACCTCGACAGAAGCCGCAGCAGCATTTGGTAACGGCGATCTTTACCTAGAGAAATATGTCACTTCATTACGTCATATCGAAGTACAGTTACTGCGTGACCAATTTGGTAATACTAAGGTACTGGGTTTACGTGACTGTTCAGTGCAACGTAACAACCAAAAAGTGGTTGAAGAGTCGGGTTCAACCATGTTGCCTGACGAGCTTAAGCAGCAAGTGATGGAATATACCCGTGCACTAGGTGATGCGACTGATTACATGGGCGCTGGTACCGTAGAATTTATCTATAACTTAGACGCTAACGAAGTCTACTTTATGGAGATGAATACCCGTCTACAGGTAGAGCATCCAGTAACTGAAGCGACATCTTGCATCGATATCGTAAGCGCAGGTTTTGACATTGCAGCAGGTCGTTCAATTGCAGACCTTGAGCCACAAGACAAAGGCTATGCGATGGAAGTACGTGTCACTGCTGAGAAAGCGGCACTTGATAGCAATGGTGTCTTACAGTTGTTACCAAATCCAGGTCTTATCACTGAATACAAGATGCCAGAGCGTGATGATATTGAAATCATCTCTATTGCTGGTGAAGGTAAAGAAGTATCGCCTTACTACGATAGCTTGATTGCGCAAATTATTTGTCGCGGTGAAAGTCGTGAAGATGTCATCAACAAGTTGCACGACTACTTAGCCAATGAAGTGGTTATTAAAGGTATCGCGTCTAACATTCCACTGTTAACACGCATCCTTAAAGATGGCACTTTCAATGAAGGCGTTTACGATACTAACTACCTACCACGCTTTATGGCTGAGCTTGATATTCCAGAGCTTATTGCTGAG
Organism: Shewanella sp. 10N.286.54.B9; assembly: GCF_041468565.1. Taxonomy (NCBI): domain Bacteria; kingdom Pseudomonadati; phylum Pseudomonadota; class Gammaproteobacteria; order Alteromonadales; family Shewanellaceae; genus Shewanella; species Shewanella sp. 10N.286.54.B9. Next base: position 75,287 of record NZ_JBFRIY010000005.1, on the reverse strand, counting down.
ATGGAAGCTGCAGCAGAAACTGTGGGCGTTGATACTGAGTCACTGCGTGTTGGCGAAAGTAATGAGCTTAAAGTGATGGCACAGGGCGCTGGTATTTTCTATACCTCTCCTGCACCAGGTGAAGCTGATTTCGTTAAAGAGGGTGATATTGTTACCGTGGATCAGACTTTGGCGCTAACTGAAGCGATGAAGATGTTCTCACAAGTGACACTAGCAGGCTTTAACCGTAAGAACGCTGTACTGTACCCTGAAGATCAGCAGTACCGCATAGAGCGTATTCTTAATAGTAATGGCCAGCAGGTTTCACAAGGTGAATTACTGTTTGTGGTATCGCCAGTAGCGTAATCATTGAGTGTAAAGCAGCGTTGAGTTTCGGGGCGCTGCTTTAGCCTTTATGGATATTTGAAGTACCCACCTATCGGTGGGTATTTTTTTGCCTAAAATTTTAGGCAAGTCAGTCGATAGTTTTATACCAATTGCATTTAACAACTGATGGCAGTAGTTTTAGCTCAATTGCTATAACAAGAACATAGAGGTTTATTGATGAGAGGCTGTGGTTAGCTCATCAGCATATTGATAAATGGATTCATTAAAGGTTGAAATTGCTCAATTGAAGTTAATGTTGAGTGCTGTAGAGCAAGAGAATCGCTTGCTCAAGACTGATAATACTGAACTGCGACAGCAAAAATTAGTGTTAGAAGAAAAGCTTAATGCCGCACTCGATGGCACGGGTTTATGCTTATGGGAGCAACATATCCCTTCAGGTAACCTCACTATGTTCAATATGGAGTGGGGCTCATTACTCGGCTACACCATTGATGAACTAGCTGCACATATTGATAGCTGGAAAGGCAATCTACACCCTGAAGATCGGAGCTGGGTGATCCAGAACTTTGACGATCATGTCAGCGGCAAAACAGATTCCTACCAAGTAACCCATAGAATGCTGCATAAAGATGGAAGTGTGAGTTGGGTTTCAGATCGCGGTCGAGTCATAGAGTTTGATGATAACGGTCAGCCACTGCGAATAATGGGCACCCATATCGATATAACGCAAGAGAAGCGCTATGAGCTTGGTTTAGCTGAACTTGCGAATAAAGACCCTCTAACAGGTTTATTGAACCGTAAGGCGCTCATAGAGGCCTTTGAGCTATCAAAACAGTTAACTTCCACTGGTGCACTGCTATTTATTGATCTTGATGACTTTAAAGCCAATAACGACCATTACGGGCACAAATTTGGCGATAGCGTACTCATCGCAATTGCTAACAAGTTAACCTTATATCTACAAGAAACAGCTGATATCGCGCGTTTAGGTGGTGATGAGTTTGTTGTGCTTTATCCTGCCGAAGATAGAGCGCTACTAACCGAAGTTGCCACTGAATTATTGCGACTGTTTGCAGCGCCGCTAGAGGTTGAAGGTCGCCGTATTAGCATTGGCTTGAGCATTGGTATCGCTGTCTATCAAACTGATGAGCAATTTAGCACTGTCTGTGAACATGCCGATACTGCAATGTATCAAGTAAAGCGACAAGGAAAGAACTGTTTCCAGTTTTTCCCTTAGTATATTTAGCGTTGCTCGTTAGCGATTATGTCTTGGTGTTAATGCTAAGGCGCCGTTCCCCCACTGACTTAATACCGCACTAACCTCTCCGATGCTGGCATCAATTAAGGTGACTCTCTCATTTGGCACTAATTTCAATGGTCCAGAAAAGCCTGTAGGTGCATGGGGGATAAGAACACTTGAATAGCTCGCACCTTGCTCGACTAGATAAACAAACTGTTGGCTACCATCTTGATTATTAAGCATCGCGGCGCGAAAACCACCCTTGTATTCACCCTTGTTATTAACTGAATTCTTATCGCAGAAAATACCGCTCGCGAGTTGCTTGATGGAGCGATAAAGTGCTAAACGGCCAATTGTATTACGTTCGATATGACGAAAGAACTCGGTCATGAATGCGGACTTTAAAAAAACGCCAAATAGTAGTGACGTTAACGCTAGAGTGAGTAGTGCTAGACTAAGCGGGTGTTCTTCTAACCCCATAAGTGAACCTGGGAGTAGCTGCACTATTGGACTCGATAGGCCGATAAGGAGCTCTATCATTTCATCGGCCATAAGATACAAAAAAGGAGTAAGGGTAATACCACTAGAAAGCCGCCAAATAGGCTGGCCTTTATCAAATCAACTGCATTTTTCATCTTATCCTCGCAAGGTTATCTGTTAGATAGGCTATTCAATGCGGCGATAATACAGAACAAATCGAATATGTCCGTGGTAGTAACTATGCGATAATTTTATACGTATAATTAACTTACACTTAACTCCCTGCTTAGGTTGATAAAAGTCGATGCCGCAGGTGTCAGTGGCAAGTTTTTACGCCAAATTAGCGCTAAATCCCAAGTCAGTTGCGGGTTGAGCGCTTTATAAATCAAGGTGTCGGAATTTACTTTTTGGCAGATAGGTTCAGGCAAAATAGCCACCCCCATTTTAGCTTCAACCATTGCGGCGATAAAATCCCACTGGCCACTTTGAGCGGCGACATTAAGCTCTACATTGGCTGCTCGACTTAAGCGATGAATTAATTTTGTCAGTGAGAAGTCATCGTTATATTGAATGAAAGGGAATGGCGCCAGATCTTGCCAACAGATATTGTCTTTTTCGGTTAGCGGGTGCTCTTTCGGTAGACAGGCCATGAGTGGATAGCCCTTAAGCTCCAAGCTATCAAATTCTTGAGTATGGGTCGTTGGTAAGGCTGTAAAAGTCAGATCTAGGCTGTCGTTAAGCAAAGCTTGCTCTGCACCGAAACCGCCTAACTCTTGAATACTCAGCTCAACCCCTGGGTATTGTTTCCTGAATTGGGCAACGAGCTCAATGATCATTTCGCCCATCATTGGACAAACTCCTAGGCGCAATTGCCCTGTCTGTAAGCCATTAAGGCTATTAAGATCTTCGCGGAGTCTATGCCACTGCCCGACAATTTGCTGTGAAGTGCAGATAAGTGCTCGACCAGCTTCTGTGGCGATCACTTTCTGATTATTACGGATCAGCAGTGGTTGACCAAGATTCTCCTCCAAGCGCTGGATCATCTTAGTTAGGGTTGGCTGAGTCAGGTGCAGCTTTTCTGCCGCACGGGTGTAATTGCCCATTTCAACCAAGGTCACGAAACAGTGTAGATTCTTAATTTGAATATTCATGCTTATATGGAATGTAGTCGATGGATATTATTCATTTTACTAATAGTGCAAACAAGATTACTTTGACCTCAACCACATATCCAACCATTTATTCCATTATCAGAGGTCACCGCTATGAAATCTTACCAAGGTCTGTTTGCTCAAGCGCTTTATCTTGCCGCAATGCCATTAAACTCAGAAGAATCGACTAAGGGCAAAGCGAATATCAACGAACAAGAATCTATTGTTGAAGAGTCTACCAATAAGTAGGCTTAAAATACTCAAAGCACAACGTTGACAATAATGCCGAATAATTCAGATCAAGCTATTGCCAGCCAAAGCACCATTTTTCTTCGTTTGTTAATTCGTGCCAATCTATTTGATATTGGGCACGAGTTAACACCGCTTCAAACAGACATAAACTGACCGCACCCTCTTCATCAAATTTTACTTTAGTGATTAAAAAGTGTTTCTGCTTTTTTCTAGGCTCAATGGCAGTCCACTTGCTATGAAGCAACTTTCTTGGATTTATTTTATTCATGGTTGTTTCTACGAAACGAAGCCACGAAAAGATCAGTTACGATCGATAACAACAAGTAGATAACAGCGGGAAAAGCAATCTGAACCCATCGATATTTTAATGATAGGTTCGATTAGGGGATAAGTCGTTAGTTTAGTAGTTCGTGATCTGCAGGTAATTGACGGCTGATCCATAGCACCAGTTTGTGCTTCATATTGGGGCCATCTTCTTTGTCTTTGGATAAGGCTTGAATGAGATTATCTTTAACTAATAAGCGGTAAATGCATTCCACTTTATCTTTCGGTGAAATACCTTGGCCGAAATCAGAGAACCCTCTTTTTTTTGCATAACCCACACCAATTTCCATTGCCAATTTGAGTAATTGTGCATCGTGCTTTCCAGACTTCATATAGACACTTCTTAAGTCGATTGATATAGCTGTAACGTTACCTGAATCTAACGGAATGGCAAGAGCCATTGCTTGGATAAAATGAGTTTAATTATTCGCACTAATATCGGTGTTTATGGCGTTTGTTGCTCTTTCAGTGACCACTTCAACATTAGTGGGCCAGTAATGGTGGTAATGGCGATAATCATCACTAATTCAGTGAATAGTTTTGGGGGAATGATACTCGCCTGACGTCCCATTTCAGCAAAGACTAGACCCACCTCACCGCGAGGCACCATAGCACAACCAATGGTGAGTTTTTTTCGCCATGACCCCTTAGCTGCTAACCCTGCAATGAGTTTGGTCAATACGGCAACCAGCGCCAGCCAAGCGAGCAGCATTAATCCCGTTCCACTCAGATCCAGCTGACTTAGATCAACGGTAATCCCCACATAAACAAAGAAGATAGGTGCGAAAACATCGATAAGAGGCTTAGTCGACTTTTCCAGCCTATGTGTAAATGCAAAGGGGTTTTGCAGGTAGCGGTTTATTGGAGAGACAAATTGCCGTGATAAAGCAATACCTACAGCAAAGCCCCCGAGCAGGGCAGGAGCGCCGAATAGGTGGGCTAACCAGGCAAATAGGCAGATGAGGGTGACGACAATGAAGACGTCATAACCGGGCTGTGTAAATCGTGATTGCAGTCCGCGCGCGATATAGATAAACGCACGAGCTAATGGCGGCGCAATAAGCAAAAAAATGATGACCTTGAGAGTTAACAGAGATATCGATAGTAAGTTTAATTGACCTGAATCGTTGAAATTTAACAAAATGCTCAGTAAAACCACCCCTGCCACATCATCGATGACAGCCGCCCCTAAAATAATTTGCCCTGCGTGGGTATGAGTCTGTTTCGCTTGTGACATGACTCTAATGGAAATCCCGATACTGGTTGCGGTTAGGGCACAGCCAAAAAAAAGTGCGGTAAATGTGGATAAGTTGAGCCAGTATGCAGCCGAAGCACTAGCTATAACAGCGGGGAACAGAATGCCACTCAAAGCGACCCATAAAGAGTGTCCCCTCGCGTGATAAAGTCGCTTGATTGAAGTGTCACAACCGATATCAAACAGCAGCAGAATCACCCCTAATTCAGCCAGAACTGAAAGTGTATTTTGAGGACTAACCCAGCCTAAAACAGAGGGGCCAATAAGTAATCCTGCAACAATCTCTCCTACTACTGCGGGTGAACCTAATTTAGCGGCAAATTCCCCTAGCAGTCGACCGCAAATCAGGATAAGAAAGATGGAAATTACAAAGCTGTCTATTGCCAATTTCCGCTCCTTAAATTATTTCCGCACCACTTTTGATCTTGATCATGAGTCTGCTGCAAAGCGCTGCAGATCTGAACAAGCTTGTCTAAGCTAAAGTAAGGTAATAATAGCTGGAGCAAACCATGGATAAGGTATTTATTATTTCGCAACGAGAAGAATCTCATGTAGATGCTATTGCTGCGGGAATTGATTTGGCAAATGCACTGCAAAAACGTGCGGAAATTTTTGCCTACAGCTTCGAGTACTTTGGTAGTGCTGAATATTATAATACCAGCTTCGCTGCGGTAGCTCATAAGCATATTATGAAGCAACGCGAGGCAAAGATTGAGGCGGCACTGGAACAGTTGCAGGCAGAAGAAACCCCTATCCATAGTATTTGGAGTAAAGACCTGTCTGAACATGCCTGTAATCATTCTATTCGTCATGGATTCGATCTCATGGTTAAAGCGGTGCACCATGCTGAGCACTACCTCCCTGTTGATTGGAACTTGATCCGCCATATTCAAATTCCCCTTATGCTATTGACCGATAACCCTCTGCATAAAGGTAATACTGTCATGATGGCTGTCGACCTTGGTAATGAAAAACCGATTAAAAAGCAGCTTAATGAGTCTGTCATTAAACATGCTAAGGCCTTAGCTAAAGCCACGGGTTGCCAACTGCACCTAGCTTTCATTATCAGAGTACCTAAAGTCCTTCGTGATATGGACTTGATCAATACCAGCACCTTGGTAAAAGATGCCTACAAAAAACATCAACAGCAACTCGCTCAGTTGGAGCTCGATCCGGACTGTATCCATATTACTATTGGTGAACCAGAGCTTTGTCTTTACGAACTTTCTTGTCGTTTTAAGGCGCGTTACTTAGTCATCGGTGCCTGTCAGCGTCGCGGCCTTTCTGGTTATATCGTTGGCAACACCGTTGAGTCGATAATCAGCAGGATCCGCAGCAATATCTTGGTTATACCTGCTGATGTTTGCTCATCGTAACCGTTATTGTCGAGTGTTTTTTGTTCTACCCTTTGATCTATAGTCAATAATTAATGAGTTAGGCTGTTAATCGGATACTTAGTTGACCAGCATCAAAGGTAAGCTGTGTGCTGCACAAATTAAATAGGGGAGGAAGCAAGCACAGTTTGGAATTACGCGGCTGACGTTTAGCTAAGCTGTATCAATGATGCGGTGATGAAATTTATCGTTTGCCTGAGAAAATTGGCTTGAGCCATAAAAAAACCACCCCAATAGAGGTGGTTTTAACGTACTTACTTAGCAGGCTTGAACAAGGTTACTTGTTTGAGAAATCGTTCTCTACAAGCTCTGTTTTGTTCTCTGCTTGCGGTGTATGACACTGGGTACAGTTGTAGTACTCATTGTTAAGCTTAGCGTCGGCTAGCAAGTGTGAAGGATCGATCTGAGTCGCCTTCATACGTTTTGCTTTAGCTGGGCTGTGACAGCTCATACAACCGTTTTTCTTAAGCGTGATTGGGTATTCCGCTTTATGTGGGATCATCGGTGGTTGATGTACAAAAGTACGCTCAATTGACTTACCACGTTTAGGGTAAACCGGTGCTGCATCGGCAGCACGAATATCGGTGATCTCTGACTTACCAAGTGAGCTAACGTTTACCGGCTCTGCTTGAGAAGTTGCTTGCTGACCAGAACAAGCGCTAAGCGCCAATAGCGCAGCTAAGGTGAGTGCTTTTTTCATTGGTTGTTCTCCGCCTTTAGGGCAATTCGATTTTGATACTGGAAAACGCGTTGGGCACAAACGTCGATACAACGGCCACATTGAGTGCAATCACTGTCGGTTATCATCGGTTGCTGTCCTCGCAAGGCAGGTTTTAATACCTGTCTTTCGGGGCAGACGTCAAAACAATCCATACAGTTATCACAATCTTTGGCATTCACTGCCGATACTTTAACTGGACTGGCTTTACCAAGCAGGGCAAATAATGCGCCTGTTGGGCAAAGGTGTCCGCACCATGCTCGCTCACTGATAAACAGATCCAGTAAGAAGGTAGCGGCCAATATCCATAAGCCACTGCCAGCGCTAAATAACACTGCTCGATACAGTACTGGAACAGGGTTTAGCCATTCCCACACTGTCATGCCTGTTAGCACGGGCAGAATAAGCACGAGTGCTAGTAAGTAGTAACGCAAATTTCTTGGCATCTCACTGGTGCGAGGCAAGTTCATTTTGCGGCGTAACCAACTAGCAAGATCTGTCACCATGTTAACGGGGCAGACCCAGCTGCAAAATACTCGACCACCCAGTAACGCATAAAACAGTGCGATAATGACGGCGCCAAGTATCAGGCTTAGCTCTGGAATATGACCTGTCAGTAGCACTTGCAAGCTGGCAAGTGGATCTGACAGAGGTACAACACTTAAAAGCTCACTGGCTGAGAGGTTACCTTTTAGCAACCACAGGCCAAACCAAGGGCCGATGGCGAACATTGCAAAAACGCTGATCTGGCTTAAGCGGCGTAAGAATAGGAACTTGTGGGCTCGCCACCATCCTAGTTCATCGATTGCCGCCTGGGCGAAGCCCGGCTTTTTCAGGCTATTATTTTTGCTGTGGCTCATAGCTCAAGCCCCTTGTTCAGCATCTCAAGTGTGGTTTCTTCAGTGTTGATATAAGTATCGTGTGCAGCAGTTTTACCGAGTGCAATATGAGCAGGCAGTACTCTAATTGCGGCTTCCTCTAACACGCAAACATGTTCACATTTACCACAGCCAGTGCAGCTATCGCTGTTGACCGTAGGTAGGAACATAGCGTGGTGGTCGCTACGATTATTGTGTTGCATTTCAAGCGTGATAGCGTCATCAATTAACGGGCAAACCCGGTAACAAACATCGCACCTTAAGCCTTTAAAGTTGAGGCAGTTCTTCTCATCGATAAGTACCGCTATTCCCATTTTTGATTGATCGATATCGGTAAGTTCATGATCCAGCGAGCCCGATGGGCAAGCCTTAACACAGGGGATATCTTCACACATCTCACAAGGAATAGTGCGGGCGGTGAAATAGGGCGTGCCCGTTGCTGCACCTTCAAACCAGCGCGCTAGTTTGAGGGTGTCATAAGGGCAAGCTTCTACACACAGACCGCAGCGTACACAGGCTGAGAGAAAATCATCTTCGCTTAATGCGCCTGGAGGTCGAATCGCGAGTGGATCTAACTGCGCAGACTGTTTAGCTACAGCAGTTATTCCCATCCCTAGCAAGCCCATTGCGCAACCTGCCTTAGCCGAAGTGGCTAAGAACTGGCGGCGATTGACGCCTTTGACGCTGAACTTACTTTGATTGACCTGACTCATTTGCTTTCGTTGTCTCCGCTTTTGCTCAAGCGATTAAAGTTAAGTGTGTTGGTGAAAAGTCTTAAGCTTTCATCACTTTGACTGGACACTTCTTGAAATCTGTCTCTTTTGACAGAGGATCAGTCGCGTCAAGTAACAACTTGTTGACCAGTTGGCGCGCATCGAAGAATGGCATAAATGCCACGCCTCTCGGCGGCTTGTTACGGCCTTTAGTTTCCACACGGGTTTTCACTTCACCGCGAGGTGAAGCAACAATCACTTCATCACCACGTTTAACGCCACGTGCTTTGGCATCTTCTGGGTGCATAAAGATCTGTGCATCTGGGTAAGCACGGTATAGTTCAGGTACACGCGCAGTCATTGAACCTGTGTGCCAATGCTCTAGCACACGACCGGTTGATAACCATAGGTCATACTCTTTGTTTGGCTCTTCGGCAGCAGGCTCAAACGGCAGTGCAAAAATAACAGCCTTACCATCTGGCTTACCGTAGAAGTTGAAGCCTTCACCAGCTTTAACATAAGGATCACTACCTTCAACAAAACGACGTAGTGTCTCTTTGCCGTTAACTACAGGCCAGCGTGCGCCGCGGTTTTCATGGTAAGTATCGAAGTCTGCTAAATCGTGAGCGTGGCCGCGACCAAACTGCGCGTACTCTTCGAACAGACCTTTTTGGACGTAGAAGCCGAATGCATCAGATTCATCATTAAGATCTGCTTTACACTCTTCAGCAGGGAACTTGTTGACAACACCATTGGCAAATAGCACGTCATAAAGTGTTTTATCTGCATATTCTGGCTGCTTAGCAATCAGCTCCGCAGGCCATACTTCAGAGACTTTAAAGCGCTTAGAGAATTCCATAAGCTGCCATAGATCAGACTTAGCACCTTCTGGTGGCTTAACTTGCTGATGCCACATGTGAGTACGACGCTCAGCGTTACCGTAAGCACCTTCTTTCTCAACCCACATAGCGGTTGGCAGGATCAAATCTGCAGCCATTGCTGTTACTGTTGGGTATGGATCTGATACCACAATGAAGTTTTCTGGGTTACGGAAACCTGGGTAAATCTCATCATTGATATTCGGACCCGCTTGCATGTTATTGGTACACATAGTCCAGTAACAATTCAGCTTGCCATCTTTAAGCATACGGCTTTGCAGTACAGCGTGGAAACCAGGCTTTGGTGGGATAGTCCCTTCAGGCACTTGCCATAGTTTTTCTGTTTTAGCGCGATGTTTAGGATTGGCGACTACCATATCTGCAGGTAGACGGTGTGCAAAGGTACCGACTTCACGTGCAGTACCACAAGCAGATGGTTGACCCGTTAGCGAGAACGGGCTGTTACCTGGGGTTGCGATTTTACCCGTCAATAGGTGGATGTTATAAAGCATGTTGTTTGCCCAAACACCACGAACGTGCTGGTTAATACCCATGGTCCATAAGCTCATCACTTTCACTTTTGGATCGGCATAGGCTTTAGCCATCAGTTCGAGTTTTTCTGGCTCAACGCCACTCATCTCTGCTGCATATTCTAGGGTATAAGTGCTAACGAATTTCGCGTACTCATCAAAGCTGATAGGCGCAGATTTACCATTACCTGGATTCTTTGCTTTTTGCTCTAATGGATGCTCTGGACGCAAGCCATAACCGATGTCAGTTGTCCCCAAGGCGAACTTAGTGTGCTTGGTGACAAACTCTTTGTTCACTGCATCATTCTGGATAATGTAGTTGGCAATATAGTTAAGGATCACTAAGTCAGACTGAGGACGGAAAACCATTGAGTTATCAGAAAGGTCGAAGCTGCGGTTTTCGTAAGTAGATAGTACATGTACACGGCTAGTAGGGCTGCTTAAGCGGCGATCAGATAGACGAGCCCAAAGGATTGGGTGCATCTCTGCCATGTTTGCGCCCCATAGGACGAACTCATCTGCTGCTTCAAGGTCATCGTAACAACCCATTGGCTCATCGATACCAAAGGTACGCATAAAGCCACCAACAGCTGATGCCATACAGTGACGCGCGTTAGGGTCGATATTGTTGGTAAGGAAACCTGCTTTGTGCAGTTTAGACGCTGCGTAGCCTTCCCATACTGTCCACTGACCGCTGCCGAACATGCCTACAGCTGTCGGGCCTTTAGTTTTAAGGGTGTTTTTCCACTTATCAGCCATGGTATCAAGTGCGATATCCCAGCTTACAGGAGTGAATTCACCTTCCTTATCGTACTGGCCGTCTTTCATACGTAATAAAGGCGTGGTTAAACGGTCCTTTCCGTACATGATCTTTGATAAGAAGTAACCTTTAATACAGTTAAGGCCTTTGTTGACAGGGCTTTCTGGATCGCCTTTAGTTGCAACAACTTTGCCATTATCTGTACCGACAAGAACACTACAGCCTACGCCACAAAAACGGCATGGTGCTTTGTCCCACTTAATACTATCTTTTTGCTCTGCAGCTTCTACTATCTTCACTGGCAGAGTCGCACCAACTGTAGTTGCGGCGGCAACTGCTGCGTTGGCTTTTAGAAACTCGCGACGGCTAATGCTCATGGTGTTCCTCACTCTTTTGTTCTACTGGATCGACTTGATGATAAATAAGGCTGCTATTAATAACCCCTTCAAAGGCGTTAATAGCTTCGACGTTATCGAGGATAGAGCGCTGGGTTTCACCTTCTAAGGTGACCACAAACTTTCCTTCATCGGTAACGGCATGGATTTCGGCGCCAACAAGGGCTGACAAGCGCTGCTTGATGTCTTCTACAGACTTGGATGCTGCATGTATGACTAAGCTGGTAATATGAAATTCTTGGCTCATTCTTCTACCTTCTTTGTTTTGGCAAATAACGGCGATGAAAAAATCTTGCGGCTACTTACCAAGGTTTAACTCGAGTCTAGACCTCATAGAAAATGTGGGTATACCTCACAAGGGGTATTGAGGTTTTTTATCGACCAAGATCAACTTTTAGAGGGTGATCTAGTTCTCAAATTTACTAATAAAGACTAGAAGCTTGTTTGAATTTTGTCCACTCGAAATGTTAGCTTGCGCTACATTAAATATTCAGGATATTCATAAGCTTAGTAAATGATAACTATTCTTATTTGTTGCTTTTTGAATGCAATTAAATCGTCCATTAAGCTTATGTTTGAGTGGCTATAACGGCTTAGTAGCCGGTGAGCTCCATGTAACCTTTGCCGTTATGGCTTCCCTCTATACTGATCGGTCCCTCCCAATAAGGGATAGAGAGCGGCATGCTAGAGTCATTGTTTAGCGGGGTGGTGTTAATATCGATATTTTCTGAAGGAATTTGAATGCGCCACTTTATTGGATAACGGCCTGACTGTGTCTGTTGCCATGCCGTGGCAGTCATGCTTATCTGCTCACTGGCAAGGTTGCGGCCACGACCATCGCGATACATCACTCGGGCGCTATAGAAGCGACTCTGGGTGTTGCTGTCATCCCTTAGTTGAAACAACATCAGTGCGGTGTCGTTATCGAGTCGAATAGCAAACCAATCCCAACCCTGCTGGGTTTTCGATAAAAACTGCGAACTCCATTCTCTATCGAGCCAAGCTTGTCCGTTGACCTTCTGCGGTTTGCCATCGATAACTACGCTGCCACTGACATTGATAAAAGGTTGGCTGTAGTAATAGGAGGCGACGCTGCCAGCTGCATTTTTCTCACTGTAACCGTTGTCACCTTGCAGTTGAAAGGGCGCAGTTGAATCAAGTTGTAATTGATAACTGAAATATTGACCATTAACACTGAGTGTGGCGGGAAACAGGTGCTTGCTTTGGCTTAGCCATTGCCAGTCATCTTGCCTAATGGATAGCGGCTCTGCTTGGGTGCCAGCAATACTTTGATGACCGCGAGACCACTTCTCTTCAGCTAAATGGTTGGATGTGGAGGTAACAGCGGTATGCGACATATAGAGTTGCTGGGTCTGCCAAGAAGCGCTGTTAATCGGTGCGTCTTGTTCGTTACTCATCGCTGAGGGTGGTGCTAACGCAATGCGAAACTGGGTCCACTGTAAGCCAATTCTTTGCTTTGATTCCGTCTCAAGGTTAGCGGTGAGATACCACCATTCCTGTCTGAAATCATCGTGTGCCATATGATCATCTGGAAAGCGTAATATGACGTTTGGCTCTACCGGACTATAGCCTTGTGTTTTACCATCGAGTAGTTGCCCCATGCCAGAGGTCGGTTGTTGGGCTGGTGAGCAGGCTGTTATGCAAAGCGCCAAGAGTGAAAAGACTATCACTTTGTTCATAATGCCTCCTGCTGCAAACTACTGACTAACGGTTTGCGGGTTTGCCAATAAAGCGGCAGTAATACAGCTAATGCACTGGCGGCTAGCGCAATCGCTACCACTCTAAAATAAGCTTGCCAGTCCCAAACCATGGCGATACTCCAACCAAATGCTTGCAGCGTGACCTTGTTAATTAACAGGTAGCCAAGTAGCGCACCACTTGGCAATGCGAGTAAACAAGTGAACAATACAATCAACAGCATTTGTAACGACACCAAACTTCGCAGCTGAGTGCGGCTCACGCCAAGTGCATATAAACGAGCTAATGGTGCTTGCCTCGCTTTGGTGAGCATCAAGCAGGCGCTAAACAGTCCGATAGCAGCCACCATTAACGTAAGGCTGTTAAGAACCAATGTAATCGAAAAGGTGCGTTTAAAGATCTCCAATGCGCGCTGTTTTATTTTGGCTTGGTTATACATCTGCGCAGCAGACAATGGAACTTGCTGCTGTAATATTTGTTCTAATTCAGCGATATCACCATCGTAACTGGCTGCAATACTGCTTGGTTTGCTGGGCAGGTTCAATTGCTGCCAAGTTTGCTGACTGACAATGACTTGACCTAAAGGGTTGCCGTAATCGTAAAAGATGGCTGCAATCGGTAATGGAGGTTGCTTGGCAGACTCAAACTCTGGCAATGAGATCGTGTCACCGACTTTGAGGCGATACTTGATAGCCATCGGTTCACTTATCATCAGCGCTTTGCCGCCAAAAAACTGTGGCCATAGGTTTTCGGTTTGCGCTTTCATTTGATTGCTATTTCTAAGCGAGTGTTCATCTCGAGTCATCAAGCTCACTGGGGTGTGTTGATATTGGCTGCGGTGTACCCACTGGCCGTATATGTCGGTCACTTTAGGCTGTTGAGCCAGCAGTGTTTCAGTGGCTACGATTTTGTCATTCGGTGGGCGAATATAAATATCTGCATACAAACGGGCATCGAGCCAGCTCTTCAAGGTTATCTCAAAACTACCAACCAGCGTGTTCATTGAAATATTCGCGGTGAGTGCCAGTAACATCGCCATCATAGCCAGTGTTAGTGGGGCGATAAGCTCTTTACTCTCAGCAACCGCATATTGCCATAAGCCATTGCTAGTCACACGGGTTGATAGGCTGAGGCAAAACTGCAGTGATAATGGCAACAGCAAGGGGATTGCCACGGTGACGACACCCAATAACACCAGGCTGTGTTGATACTCTTGGGTGAGTGGAAACAACACTGCAGCAAGGGTGAGCAGAGCAATAGCGACCATGAACATCACTCGCTGGTATTTTTTCGCATGGCGTTGCTGTTCAAAACGGCTAGCGCTGCGGGCTAAAGGTTGCTTGGCTAATGAATTAAATAGTGGGAAGCATGCACAGATAGCGGCAACAAATGTTAACCCAACAGCTTGATAAAGCCAGCTCCACTGCCACAGTCCAGGTAACAATCTAGCACCATATAGCTGTTCCAGTGTCAGCGCTATCATGGGTTGCAGCCAGTGACTGAGCTGTAAGCCTAGAATAAATCCAAGGATAGAGCCGACAACGACCAATACCAATAGCTCTAAGAGCAGGGCGGTTAATAGGGCTCGTTGTGGGATCCCTTGTTGCTGCAGTTGTACTAGCAGTTTTTGTCTTTTTAGTAAGCTGTAGCGTACGCCGTTGTAAGCGATAAATAACCCAACGACAAATGCTAGCAGACTCATGGCCGTTAAGTTAAGGTGAAAACTACGGGTTAGGCTTGTCAGTCCTTCGCCCTCATCTTGTTCAGCAATTTCAAATTGCCTCGTCGCTTGCTCGCTAAAAATTTGGCTCACTTGCTGCTGGAGCTGATTGGCGTCGCCGAATAAGGCGATGTAACTTAACTTGCCGTTGTTATCTAATAACTTTTGGCCTAAAGATATATCCATGAGAATGGCATTACCGAGCCCAAGTTCATCGTCTAAACTGATCACATTAAGCAATAGATCTTCAAGTTTAAGCTGCCCAGTTGGCGCTGCCTGTAGAGCAAAACTTTGACTCATGAGTATATAAGGTTGGCCGGAGAGTAATTTGGCCAGTGGGATCTGACTAGAAAGCAATGAAGTTTGAGCGGGCTCAGCTGATTTATCTGAATGTTGCTTAAATTGCTGCACTGACAGTGCGGCAATCAAATCACTGGCTTGAATATCCCACCGCTGATCATCGTCATCGGTCACCGTGCCTGTTAGTACCGCCAATGATTGACTCACCCCAGCTTGTCGAAGGCGAATATAAACTGATTCAGGTAGCATTTTTTGTCCTGCAATCGGTGCGAGAACAACTTGAGCACGCTGACTGAGAAGCTCTGTTGCTTGAGAATAACTGCGCACTGCATTTTCGTTGGTTGCGCGCACGCCTACCAGTAACATGACGGCTAAAATGAAACCCAGCAGGATGGCGCCAGCTTGCAAAGGGGCGTTTAAGTAGTGACGAGCAAATACCTGCAAGCTGAGGCGGACAGATAACCCAAGCTGGCTATTCATTTATCTTGCCTTGCTCTAAATGCCAGCGTCTTTTCATAAACTGCGCGCATTCATTGCTGTGGGTCACCATCAATATGCTGGTATTGGACTCTCTGGCCAGTTCGGTCAGTAGCTGCATCACCTCAAAACCTGCTTTCTCATCGAGGTTGCCGGTAGGCTCATCGGCCAGTAGTAATCTAGGTTGGTGTGCTAATGCTCGTGCTATGGCCACCCGCTGCTGTTGGCCGCCTGAAAGTGCTTCTATGTGACGTTTTTTAACATCGTTTAAACCGAGCTGTTTGATTAGGTGATCAACCCAAGGCGACCATGACTGTTGGTTGAGTCGCAATGAGAAAGCGATATTGTCTTGTACATTTAACGGCGTCAGCAAGTTGAATTGCTGAAATACGACACCGAGATCGCGACGCCTAAATTGACTCCACTGTTTGTCTTGCCATTGACTGGCATCTTCACCAAATAGGCTTAGCTTACCGCTATCAATAAACTCAAAACCGCCAATGATGTTAAGCAGAGTACTTTTACCGCAGCCACTGGGGCCAGTTAGGGCGATGGTATCTGCACCTTCAAGCTGTAAGTCAACTTTATCGAGTACTTGGTGATACTTGTCACCGTCATTAAATCCTTTTGATACTCCAGTTAAAGCTACGATGCTTTTGCCCATTACCACTCCTTTGTCGGTGACTCAAAGCGTGTTGCAAAGAGATCCGATTGGCTTCGTTCAATATTTATATTTGCTCGAGCATGCGAGTAATACCAATCAGTATAAGTAGTTGATCTACTCAGAGCGTTTTTGGCACGCTAATTCAAGGCGGATAAATGACATAATGGTTGTTCCCTTATGAGTTTATTCAACACAGAAGTAGCAAGCCAAAAACACTCCTAGCAGGCGAGTTTTAGCGGCTTTGATGCAGCGTTAATGAAATTGAACGTAGAATAACTATGTCCTTCATTCATTGCCTTACCTTAAAGCCGCTAAACTCTCGCTGAGCGATCAAATCTTTATACTGATTGGTATAACAGTGTATACGCTTAGTGAGAGCAATTGGATCCTTTATCAATAAATCTTATTTGATTGATTTTAGGTATTAACTGCCAGCCTTGCCTACACTAGATAATATTCCAAGTAACTGTATTAACCCCCATTAGCAGAATAGTCAAAACAACGAACATGGGTTTTGACTTTGCTGCACTGCTTATCGGCGATGGCCCACTGGATGATGGAAATGAGTAGACTTCGCACCTTTCGTAGCAGAATTTTATCGCAAATTGCCTTGCCGCTAATTGGGATTATGGCAATAGTATTTAGCATTAATGCTTGGTTTAACTATCAAGCAGAAGAGCAGTACATCTATGATGACTTAACGCTACAAGCTGACAATATAGCCCGTAGAATTGAGTTTTTTCTTAAATCTGCCGAGACTGATACTCGGTCAATTGCCGATATTCTTGGGGATAGTCGTCACAATGGCTTATACCGTGATGACGCAAAACTCAAGCTACTGTTGACGCGCAGACTCGATAGATACCCTGATTTTTACGGTAGTGCCATCGCTTTTCAAAAAAACGCGGCTAATGAACTGTTCGCTCCCTATGTATACCGCGATGGCAATAAGATTAACGTTATTGATATCGGCTCTGATGGCTACGATTACACCGATGGAAATTGGGATTGGTGGACTAATGCGATAGATAATAGCAACGGCTATTGGTCGAGCCCCTATTTTGATGAAGGCGCCGGTAATGCATTGATGATCAGTTACTCACAACCCTTTGGTGAGTCATTGCCCTATGATGGTGTGATAACGGTTGATCTGGCGCTAAATACCATCCCTAAAATGGTGAATGTCGCCGCAGGAAGGATTGTGGTGATTGATAATCAAGGTCAACTTGTTTATCACCAAAATGACTCACTACTATTGGCAGAAAGTACTGATAAATGGCTGGCTAAAGTCGACAGTAATCAGGCTTTTATTAACTTAGTAGGCAGCAGTCAACCTGGTTACAGCCATATTGAAGATAGTCAGGGGAAGCGCTACTTAGCGAGTGTTGGCGTAGTACCATCACTTAACTGGCGGGTCATTATTATGACCTCTGAACAGCAGCTACATAATAATTTTTTGCTCGGGTTTTCATCACTGGCATTAAACCTACTGCTGATCTCAACCATCCTATTATTCACCGGTTATCTCACTGCTAGACGGCTAACACGTCCTATAGAAGAGCTGGAATCGGGGATTGCAGCTTTTGGTGCAGGCGAAACTAAACGCATTGAAAAGCCAAAAGGCGCGGCAAGTGAACTTATCACCCTGACTGATAAATTTAATGATATGGCGCAGGTGCTAGAGGAGCGAGAACAAGCCTTACTCGACTCCCGCGGCAACCGCTTTGCAAAGTTGATTGATGGTATGAGTGATAAGTCTTTTTACTGCTCTCTAGAGCCCGATGGGCATATCGCGCAGGCAAGTGAAGGTGTTGAAAAGGTGTTAGGTGTAAGTGCTGAATTATTAAAACGTAAGTATCAGAGGATGTTTTCTGATAATCCCATTAATGAGCAAAACTGGCATTATATGGATGAAGCCTTACAAGGCAAAAATGTACCGCCTCACCAGGTAGAGATGCAAGATGCAGAGGGTAACTTACGTCGTCTAGATGTGTTTATGCAGCCTTTACTGTCTGATAATCAAGAGTTGCTCTCGGTTGAAATGCTGTTTAATGATGTGACGGAACAGTTTTCGGCGGCAGCGTGGTCAAATGCCGTGTTGGAGTCTGCACCTGAGGCGATGTTGATTGTTGACGAGGCGGGGCTGTTGGTCTTTACCAATAGCCGTTGTCAGTTGCTGTTTGGATACGATGAAGCGCAGATGCTAGCGATGTCCGTTGATCAGCTGGTCCCTGATTCAGTTAGGCCTAAGCATGCGGGTCTGCGTGAAAAGTTTGTCGCTGAAGGGCGAGATCGTAAGATGGGATTGGGGATGACTTCTGATCTGATGGCGCTCAAAGCGGATGGTAGTGAGTTCCCAGTCGAGATAAGTCTTGGGTTATTGCCTGTCGATGTCGATGGTCAGCGCCAAGTGGCTGCCACGGTGCGCGATATGACTGAAGAGCTTGAGATTGCACAACGTATTATAGACAGTGAAAACCGTTTTCGTGGCCTGGTGACTAACATTCCAGGTGCCGTTTATCGTACCCGTATTGCAGATATCTGGGTGATGGAATATGTCAGTGACAATATCGGTGATATTACTGGCTACCCCGCAGCAGACTTTATTGAAAATAGTAAGCGTAGCTTTGCTAGCCTGATAATTGAAGAGGACTTAGCCATTGCTACTGCTGCCATTGAAACTGCATTGGTCGAACAAAAAAGCTTTGAAGTCCAGTATCGAATTAAGCATCGTGATACCAGTATTCATTGGGTGCATGAGAAGGGTAAAGCTATTTACGATGGCCAGGGAGTTGCACTGTGGTTTGATGGCAGTATTAATGACATAACTGTCAGTAAGGCAGCGCAACAGAAAATTGCCCAGTCTCAGCAGCAGCTTGAAACCATTACCGAGTCGATTCCGAGTACCGTTTACCAGCTACATTGGCGATCGAATCGCGATCGCAACTTTACCTTTCTCTCTAGTGCTTGTATTACCACGTTAGGTTTTCACCGAGACCAGGTGATTGATAATTTCGACCTCGTTGCCGAATGTATTATCAACGATGAGCGTTCCCATATCATAGAGGCTTTATCCGGGGTGAGTTCGTCGGGCTTGAATTGGACTGAAGAGTTTCGCTATCAGCACCCTATGGGTGATATCCGCTGGTTGCAGGCGGGGGCACATGGCAACCAACTTGCCGATGGCAGTATTATCTGGAATGGCTATCTGATGGATATTACTGAGCGTAAACATATTGATAAAGAGTTGGCTAAGCGTGAGGCACACTTTAGAGCCCTGTTTGATAACGCTGGAATAGGTATCGTTAATGTTGATGAGCGGGGGGCAATTCTAGATTGTAATGAGCAGTTTAGTCAGTATGTTCAACTGCCGGTCGATGAGCTCAATGGCAGGCTATTCTTTGACTATCAACATCAAGACGACAGAGAGTCTGCCAAGCAATTGTTCAGCGAGTTGATGGATAATGGTGGCAGCAGTATGACGACCGAGATCCGCTTACTACGCCGTTCAGGTGATGTGATGTGGATGGATCTGACCTTAACAGGCCTTCAAGACAAACACGGCACACTCAACTCTGCAGTGCTATCGATGGCAAATATTACCTCATTAAAGCAGATCTCTAATGAGCTAAAGCAAGCCAAAGATTCAGCCGATGCCGCCAGTAAAGCAAAGAGTGATTTCTTAGCCAATATGTCCCATGAAATCCGTACACCAATGAACGCCATTATCGGCATGTCGCAGTTATGTTTGCAGACCGAGTTAGATAGCAAGCAGCAAAATTATGTGCAGAAAATTGATCGAGCTTCAAAGTCATTACTAGGGATTATTAATGACATCTTAGATTTTTCTAAGATAGAAGCGGGTAAGCTTGATATTGAATCAGTCTCTTTTCAGTTGGACACCATGCTGGAAGATCTCAGCGATATGTTTTCGGTTAAGGCAGCCGACAAACAGCTGGAGTTGCTGTTTGCGGTGGCCCCTAATATTCCCAGACAACTTGAAGGTGACCCGCTGCGTTTGTCCCAAGTACTTATTAACCTCATGAACAATGCCGTTAAGTTTACCGACCAAGGAGAAGTGTTGCTGTCTATCAGTCAGCTTGAACGTGTAGAAGATGCAATCACTCTGCGTTTTAGTGTACGAGATAACGGTATTGGTCTGACCGAAGAGCAATGCAATAAGCTATTTAAATCATTCAGTCAGGCGGATACTTCTACGACCCGTAAGTATGGTGGTACAGGGCTAGGTCTTGCTATCTGTAAACAGTTGGTGGAGTTGATGGGCGGTGAGATTGGCGTTGAGAGTCAATTTGGTAACGGCAGTACCTTCTTCTTTACCGTCAAGTTCAAAGTCGCCGATAATAAACTGATTAAGGCGGGGCAAGAGCTTGAGGGAATGCGAATTCTAGTCGCTGATGATAATGCCACCGCGCGGGATATTTTGCGCACAACGCTTGAAAGCATGGGCTTTGAGGTTGATACCGTTAAAAGCGGTGCTCAAGCAGTAGAGCGCTGTAAAACAACACAATACCCTGTTGCGCTAATTGATTGGCTAATGCCTGAAATGAATGGTTTAGAAACCTCATCGGCAATTATTACTAATAGTGAAACGCCGCCCAAAATATTAATTGTCTCGGCACATGCTAACACTGAACTGACCGATCATATCGAGGGTAGCGGTATCGCAGGTTATATCACTAAGCCGATTAGTGCTTCGCGTCTACTGGATGGCATCATGTCATCACTAGGGAAAAATGGCGCCATACCTGTACGTCGTAAAGGCACTGAGGTGAACCAGAAACTGCTGGCGCAGCTTAAAGACAAGCGGATTTTGCTGGTGGAAGACAATGAGATGAATCAAGAGGTTGCCACTGAGTTCCTTGAGCAAGTTGGCATTACCTTGTCTATTGCAGATAACGGCCAAATAGCGCTTGAAAAACTAGCAACACAGACATTTGATCTGGTGCTCATGGATTGCCAAATGCCGGTGATGGATGGCTATCAAGCCACCCAAGCGCTGCGTAAAATCCCCGAGTTAGTCGACCTGCCAGTTATTGCTATGACGGCAAACGCAATGGCAGGTGATAAGGATATGTGCCTGCGTGTCGGCATGAATGACCATATTGCCAAGCCAATAGAAGTATCGCTGCTATACACCACCTTGTTGGAGTATCTTGGTGATGGAAAGCAGCAGATATTGGCCAGTGATCTAGATAATAGCAACACCGATGCTGCTGTATTATTTTGGCCACAACATGCTGAGCTAGATGTAGATAAAGGCTTGCAGTTAGTGCAGAACTCAGTGCGCCTTTATCGAAGAATATTTGAGCGCTTCTATACTGGGCAGATGCACACGGCCGAGCAGATAGAATTGGCGATAAGCCAAGGTAAAGTCGAGGACGCAATCCGCTATGCACATACCTTAAAGGGGGTCTCTGGCAACCTATGTGCACCAAGGTTAGTTGAAGTGGCTAAAGTGATTGAAGCTCAATTAATAGCAGACAGTGAAGTTGATATTTCTGCAGAAATTAATGAGTTAAAGCAGCTGATTGAAGTGATCTGTCAGGCTATTTCTGATTGGATGACGCAATTGAGTTTACCAGAGTCAACAGTGGCTAAACCTGAGGATATTAAGGTACTGCCAGCTGCAGAGTTAAAGGTAGTGGTTGCAGAGTTGGTGACCATGTTAGAGGAGGCTGACTCGGATGCTGTTGATAAAATGGATGAAATTAGGGGGCAGGTTGTCGCTGATATGTGGCACAAAATGAGTCCAGCATTGACGATGATTAACAGCTATCAATTTGATGATGCAGCAGAGCTTATTAAGTCGCTATTTGAGATTTAATACTGCTATTTAAGATTGCTTATTTGAGATGGTTAACCGTGAAAAAATCGGCATATCCAAATACGCGCTAGCTTTAAAGCTGACTATACTTAAAAGCGATTAATATCAAAATAGATCCTGAATGGAAAGGAGAGCTGGTTTAATGGATAAGGCCACCATTTTAGTTGTGGATGATACCCCAGAAAACATCGATATTTTAGTGGGGATTTTAAGTAGCGATTACAAAATCAGAGTGGCTATCGATGGTCCAAAAGCGTTAGCATTGGCGCAAAAAAGCACGCCCGATATCATTTTACTTGATGTGATGATGCCGGGTATGAATGGCTATGAAGTGTGTGAACGCCTAAAACAAGATCCGTTAACCTGCCATATTCCAGTGATTTTTGTGACTGCTCTGGCTGAAACTGCCGATGAAACTCAAGGATTTGCGCTTGGGGCGGTTGATTACATCACCAAACCCGTAAGTGCTCCGGTGGTACAAGCTCGGGTTAAAACGCATCTGGCGCTTTACGATCAAAAACGGTTACTCGAACAGCAGGTCAAAGAGCGTACCAAAGAGCTAGAGGAAACTCGATTTGAGATCATCAGACGCTTAGGGCGAGCAGCCGAATATAAAGATAATGAAACGGGGCTGCATGTTGTAAGAATGAGCCACTATGCCCGCTTATTGGCGATACAATCTGGCTTGCCCGACAAGTATTGTGAACTGATCTACAACGCCGCTCCTATGCATGATATTGGTAAAATAGGTACGCCTGACTCTATTTTAAAGAAACCAGCAAAGTTGGATGAGTTTGAGTGGGATGAGATGCAGCGTCATGCTGAAATTGGTGCCGAAATTATTGGTGAACATCAAGATCCATTGCTGGAGATGGCAAGAAGGATTGCTTTGAGCCATCATGAGAAATGGGATGGCAGTGGTTATCCATTTGGTAAATCTGGTCAAGAGATCCCTATCGAAGGGCGGATTGTGGCAATTGCAGATGTATTTGATGCGCTTACATCAATTCGTCCCTATAAGAAGGCTTGGACTGTGGCCGATACCATGGAGCTCATTGAGAGTGAATCTGGTAAGCATTTTGATCCAGAGCTAGTAAAACATTTTAAGCAAATAGTGGATGAGGTCACCGAAATCCGCGATAAGCATCATGAGACTTAATAGCATCCATAAAAAAGCGCCCAATGAGCGCCTTTTTTAATTTATTTATAATACTACTCACTGTCTTCTAAAGAGTATGGCAGCTCAATTATGCGTAATTGTGATGCTTTATCGTCGGCAATTCTTAAGCTTGCGTCTAGCGGGGTGTCATTGGCTAGCACTGCGGTAAGTAGTACTTGTTGATCACGCTGTACGCTTTCAATAATAGTACCAGCACGACGGAAGCCTGCTCCCTCTTCTAGGGCAATTTCTAACACGCTTTGGTCTGTCAATGCAGCAGAGGTATTGCCGCTGACAATATAGAGGGCACGTTTATTGCCACCTCGGTACTTCATGCGAGCAATGGTCTCTTGTCCCATGTAGCAACCCTTATTGAAGCTGATGCCATCGATCGCTTGTAAGTTACACATCTGTGGCACGAACTGCGCACTATGGGCTGCACCAATGTTAGGGTAGCCAGCAAGGATCTCCAATGCTTGCCAAGCGGTCGCATCAAAAACGCTAACATCGGCAAGAAGGCTTGTGGTATCAACTTTACTTTGCTCTAAAGCTACAATGAAACGGCCATTATCTTGTAGAACCATGCCATTATCGATAAGTGTTAGCTCTGCATTGAGTTCACCAAACTTTGCCGTTAACCAGCTTGCAGCTTGTTCGCCGGCAACACCTAGGATTAACCATTGCTCACTCACATCTGTAAGCTCAGCCTTACTAAACACTGCATATTTTTGTAGTTGCGGTAGATCTAATGCCAAGGTCTGCTTTGGCATCATCATAAATAGAGTGTCGTCTTTGGCAAAGGTTCTAAACGTTGCCAACATCTTTCCTTTAGGATCGCAGTGTGCACCCCATCGCCATTGCTCTGCTTCGAGCGAGCTAATATCGGTAGTGACTTGGCCATGAATAAAGCTACGCCCCTGTTCACCGGTTACCGACATTAAACCAAGATGAGACAGGTGAGAAACCATTAAGGCAGGTAGCTGTCCGTTTAAAGGCCAGTTTGGCTGAGATGTTGACAAGGTCATGAGCGAGTCCAAGAGTTTAACCAGAAGAGCAATGATTGTACCGCTAATCAATGGCGGCGAAAAGTTGCATCTATCGTGTTTATAGTAATTCGGTTAAATATATTTAGGGCTGCTCAACGTAATTGAGCAGCCCTAAAGGTTATAGCTATATTCTCTTCTTAGCTAGTGCAGCAGTCGAGTTCTAATCGTGCCTTCAATCGCTTGCATTTCGATTAGCGCTTCATCGGCTTTATCGGAATCAACTTCCATCACCACATAGCCAATTTCGGCCGTTGTTTGCAGGTATTGTGCGGCGATGTTGATGCCTTTCTCTGCAAATGCCAAGTTAATCTGAATTAGAATACCTGGTCTGTTACGGTGAATATGCAGCAAGCGTGAGGTTCCAGAATGTTGTGCTAAAGACACTTCAGGGAAGTTAACGGCAGTCATCGTTGAACCATTATCTGAGTACTTAGCAAGCTTGCCAGCAACCTCAATACCGATATTCTCTTGGGCTTCAGCAGTACTACCACCAACATGTGGAGTCAGTAGCACGTTATCCAGTCCACGTAGCGGGCTAATAAACTCATCGTTGTTTGACTTAGGTTCAACTGGGAATACATCTATAGCAGCGCCTGCTAAATGCTGTTCTTTTAGCGAGGCTGCTAGGGCATCAATGTCGACCACAGTGCCGCGAGATGCATTAATCAATATGCTACCTTTGCGCATGCAAGCCAGTTCAGCGTGAGCTATCATCTCTTTTGTTTGCGGTGTTTCTGGTACATGCAAACTAACGACATCAGCAAGAGACATTAACTGTTCCATGGAGTGCACCTGTTGTGCGTTACCCAGTGGCAGCTTATCTTCAATATCGAAAAAGATAACACGCATACCTAATGTTTCAGCCAAAATACCTAGCTGGGTGCCAATATGGCCGTAGCCAATCACCCCAAGGGTTTTGCCACGGGCTTCATAGCTACCAGCGGCACTTTTCAGCCAACCACCACGGTGCGCCATCGCATTACGCTGGGGGATCCCACGCAGTAACATGATGATCTCGCCTAGCACTAATTCAGCTACACTTCGTGTATTAGAAAAAGGAGCGTTGAAAACTGGAACCCCTAGCTTTTCTGCTGCAGCCAGACTCACTTGATTGGTGCCAATACAGAAACAACCTATCCCGACAAGTCTCTCTGCTTGGGTTAATACGGATTCAGTCAGTTGGGTACGGGAGCGAATACCAACAAAATGGGCATCCTTAACCGAAGAGAGTAGTGCCTCTTCGCTCAAAGCAGCCTTATGGTACTCAATATTGGTATAACCAGCTCGTTCGAATACATCTACCGCAGATTGGTGGACGCCTTCCAACAGCAGGATTTTAATCTTATCCTTGTCCAGCGAGTGTTTCGCCATGATTTATGTACCCTTTTGGTTTATTTGTATTTTTTTATACCGCGCTTCACAGTTGAGACGACTAAATTCAAGCGTTAGCATGGTTTCGGTATAGACTGTCAATTGATATACCTAAACCACCGGAAGATACTTTTTGCCGAGCACTAGCATTAACTTAATGCTTAAGGCATTACCGTGGAGTTGCTGCTCCTTGCTGAGATAATGCAACAGTGAAGTTAAGTAATGCAAGGCGTTCATTGCGAGGTTTTAACCTACTTCATAGTTTGTATTTGATTTTGGTAAGGGGTTAGCCATTACCAGTAATCAATGACTTGGCTAAAGTTTGTTAAACTTCCACACAATTTTAGAACTTCAGGTAGTCTGGGTTAGAACAAAGTAGCACTTTTTTTGCTCGCTGTAGAGGGCTAGATGGCTAAAGTGTTTATTCTAAATTTAGAACAATATCTTATATGGGGGAGATATTTTGAATAAAAGCGTTTTATGGCTAGTTATCTTTTTTGTGGTGTTAGCTTGGTCTGCTGTTGAGCCTAAAGATCAGTTCACGTGGTTTTTAGAGGTTCTACCTGCATTAATCGCATTACCTTTACTTGCTTTCACTCGTAAAAGTTTTCCGCTTACGAGTTTAGCTTATGTGTTAATTTTAATTCACTGTGTAATCTTAATGGTTGGCGGTCATTACACTTACGCCGAAGTACCTTTGTTTGATTGGATAGCCGAATGGACTGGGGGCAGCCGTAATAACTATGACAAAGTGGGCCACTTAGCCCAAGGATTTGTACCTGTCTTATTGGCACGCGAGGTGTTTATTCGTCTCAATGTTGTCAAAGTGGGAGCGTGGTGTAACTTTCTGGCGGTTTGCTTTACCTTAGCCTTTTCTGCTTTTTATGAGCTTATAGAGTGGTGGGTAGCAGAGCTTACAGGTGAAGATGCTGAGGCATTTTTAGGGACTCAAGGGTATGTCTGGGATACGCAATCGGATATGGCAATGGCATTAGTTGGGGCGATATCTGCAATCGTGTTATTGAGCCGCTATCAAGATAAATTAATTGCATTGAAGATGAACGTGCAAGCTAAAGGGTAAAAATTAGTGATTAACGCTATAAATAGCAATAAAGTTAATGATTGTACTGCTGTTACCAAGTTAATTTCATTAAGCATACTTTATTACTAGAGCAACTCTATGTAGACTGGTCTTGTCTGCTTTATAGCTATATTACGCTTTAAACTGTGTTTAGGCTGTTTTGCATTGAATGGATTAAGCGAAACTTTTCAGGGAGAGAAGTGATGAACGATATTGATGAAGTAGTATTCCTTCACCAGGTGGCAGCCCCTTGCCACTTAGCCATGCTTGCAGAGTCAATTGGACTGAAAACGCGAGTTATTTCAGATATTGAACTGTTGGAACCTAGTGGTAGCCGCAGTTTTTACCTCATTTCTCAACAGGGTGCTGCGATTGATTGCAACGGTATTCCTTTGGTTGCTGCACAATTGGTTAAGCATGTTCCTGTGGCGCTTTATGACGTAACAAAAGATTCGTTAGATGAAGAGTCTGCGCTGCTATTGGGTGTTAGAGGATTGCTTTTCTCAGATCAACGGATGGACTTGCAGCTTACGGGTTTACGAAAAATACTGGCAGACGAGCTTTGGTATGACAGAACTTTGATAAGCCGAGTTTTCCGTCAATTAGTTAACCAAATTGATACACCTTTGCAGTTATCAACCGAAGGTTCAGAATCATTTCAACAGTTAACCCGCCGTGAGAAAACAATCATTCAACTGGTATCAAGTGGCGCACGTAATAAAGAGATTGCTGAAGGCCTGTGCATTAGTGAGCACACTGTCAAAGCGCACATTTCATCGATTTTCAGAAAAACCCATGCCCGTAATCGCGTTGAATTATTACGTTGGGCAGAACCGTTTCAGAATCAGCTAAACCTCCACGCAGCAGTTTAGATACAACCAAGTCGCTAAACGAAATGAAACGACCTACGGGTCGTTTTTAAGTTATGGGATCTAACACTATTTACATGAAGTATTCACTCGGTTGGAAAAAGTGCTGAAAGCAAAGCCTCAGGGGCTCACGTAGTGCGACTGAGGTAAAAATTGGCAACACGCTGTATGCTTGGCTATGGGATTTGGATATACGACTAAATGCTCTATGTTGTTCCATACCAAATAAGACTTCTGTTCTTAGCAAGCAACGTTTTGCTGTTCTCTATTAACATTATCCTACAGTAGGAAGCACTCAAGCTTTTTAATTCCATTTTCCATTTTCCATTGTTTCAAATAGGCATAGTTGATGTGATCTTTTTTTGCTAAAAATGACAAGAGCTAGTCATTTAAAAGGCAAGTTACCACTTCGCTAGATCAAATAACTAAAAAAGCAATTTATTTTAGTCAAAAAAATGCACGTTTCCGCTTTAATATGCCTCACCACTGTTCTCTGTTAACCTCTTGATTTAAGCGTTTGTTTGGCGCTCCTTCTTAATGCTTGTTTTCTACAGCGGTCATTTTGTCCTTGTATTACAGTTGGTTACTGTAATCAAATGTGACGTAACCTCCTTTTTTTTGTTGCAGAACTCTGCAACAATCGCTACGCACGTTAATAGAAAATAGCGGCATTATTATAAAAATGGGGTTGAATGTATGAAGTATGTAATAAGAAAATCGGCGATTTTGCCTTCGATTTCACCATCGAATCCTCCAACTACCTGAGCAGCTAGCAGCTTAAGGTACGACTAATAAACATTTCTAATTTTGAGTTTGGCCTTCAATAAAAGGCTGACAAATTACTAATCGGAAGTAACAGCAATGTTAAACAAATCAACAATTGCAATCGCTATCGTCGCTATGCTTAGCGCCGGTTCAGTGAACGCTGTAATACTAGATGGTGACAGTCAAGGCGACCATGTTCGCTTATATGGCGAAGTGGGTGTAGGTGGGCATTTTGATACCCATGCAGATTATAACCACGATGAATTCTACGATACCAAAGGCTATGTAGATGATAGCTTTGCGACTATGGGCGTATCGGGTCAACGTGAAAAATTCACTTATCGTCTTGAACTTGACTACCAACGCCGTAACTGGCTAGGCGGAGACGGTGAATTTGAATTGGCTATCGACAAATTATACGTCGGTTACCGCTTAACTGATCAGCAGTGGGTAGAGCTTGGCTTGACCGATACCGCCTTTGACGATTACGACCACTTTGGTGACTTTACATTCAATAAGTCCATCGAAACCGGTGAAGCCGGTGACCAAGAAAATACGGTTAAGTACCAAGCCAAGTTCGAGCACCTTGTTACCGGCGTTTCATACTCATACAACGGTGAGCACAAAAGTGGTGCACTACAAGGTGACATCATTAACGGCTATGTAGGCTGGATGACTGATCTGCTGTCTGTTGTAGTTGGCCTAGAAACTCGCGGCGGCTCTAATGGCGTCAGCAAATATGGTGAGCAGGAACAGATCGGTTTAGGCGTGCGTCTTAAACTGATGCCTGAATTCTCTATTGGTCTAAATGGCTTTATAGAAGATGAAGACTTATCTACACGTAAGAGCGGTGACATACACCTAGATTATCAGACCTTCCGCAACCAGGGGTTAACGGTAAGTGCCAAGTATGACCTAAATGAACATTGGGAAATCATCGGCTCCGTTAACCACGAAGAATACGAAGGTTGGGATCTTATCAGCCCTAACTATGACTACTCTGAGCTACCACCTGAGTACGGAAAAGAGCGTCAATGGGCCAGCCTAGGCTTCAACTATCGCCCAGCTCGCGACATCGTGCTGTCACTAGAAGGCCGAGTAGGGGAAGCCCCTGAAGCTGGCTACGCATACGTGCGTATGTACTTTTAGTCCTAATTGAATTCAACTTTCTATAGAGCTTACTATGAAGAAAAGTTTCCTATCGCTGGCCATTGCCAGCACTATCAGCATGGGCGCCTTTGCTGGCGTTGAAGACCTGCTGATCACTGAAATGACCCAAAGTACCGATGCCAATGTGGGCGCGGTTGAGATCACGAATACTGGCGCTGATGCCTTTACCTTTACTGCAGATATTACTGCTTACCAACGCTCTAGCGGCAAGTACGACAACGAGTTGCTTAATGCTGATGCTAAGCCGTTGTTGACAGGCGAGACACTTGCGCCTGGCGCGTCAATGGTGATTGTTAACAGTCGATCTAGCGAAGAGTTTCGTAATGCCATTGAGACTCAAGGTGGCACTGTTGTCGTTTCTACCTATGACAGCAGTAATAAGTACAACAACTTGTTCATGACCAGTGATGATGGTTTCTTCCTGAAAAATGGTGATACCGTTATCGATCGTGTTGGAGCCGTGAACGATAATAGCAAGTGGGCACCGAACACTACTTTACGTCGTAAAAAAGCCGCTGACGGCAGTAATCCTGCTCAATCAGGCACTTTCGATGCGACTAAATGGCAGAACATCTTGCCAATGAGATTTGATGATTTAGGTAAATCAGAGCTACCTGCTGCTGATGCTGAAGACATCATGGATATCTTCACTTGTCCAACTGATCAGAGTGAAATTAGGTCGCCTAGCGAAGTTCAAGGTACAGGCTTTACTTCGCCTCTAATTGCAGCTGGTGAAACTGAATCCGCTGACAAAATTGCTGTAGAAGGGATTATTTCAGTTAAGGTATCTATCCCTAATGAAGGTTTCTATCTTAACAATATAGCTTCAGACAACAACCCTGAAACCTCCGATGGCATCTTCGTTAGTTCAAGTGCAGCAGCTGATCTTAAAGTCGGTCAAACTGTTTGTATTGGCAGCAAAGTGGCTGAGTTTGAAGGTCAGACACAGCTGTCAGCAGATACCGCATTTAGCTGGAACGTTACTGATACTAACATTGTAATTGCCCCAACCGATATTCAGGTATTAAGCTCTGATAATGGTTCTTTCGATAAGACCCTAGAGCGTTACGAAGGTATGTTGGTTAATCTGCCTGAAGATTTGGATCCAAGTACGCCTAGCGATGAAGCCAAAGAGGATATGCGTATTACTCGCAGCTTCAGCTACAACTACCTGTTAAGTAGCAAAGGGCATAACCGTAACAACATGGTTGCCGCTTATAAGCGTCCGAATTTACAGCCTAACCACTTGCATGTTGCAGGTAGTCCAGAGTCTAAAGGGGCTTATGAGCAAAACAATGACTATCGTTTAGTGATTGAAAGCTCGCCTAAGTCAAACGGCACCGAGCTGCCTTATTACGCTGGTTTTAACAGTGACCCACATACTAACTACATCCGTATCGATGATAGTCTGGTTAACGCGCAGGGTGTGATCAGCCAATACGAAACTGAGTTGATCCCTGGGACTGATAAATATGATCAGGACTACAGCCTGACTATAACTAACGCGTTGACTAGCGATAACTTTATCCACAACTTACCGCGTACAGATAAACCTGATCTAGATGACACTGTGGCAGAAAATGATTTTGCTATCCGTGTTGCCAGTCAGAACTTGTTTAACTTTTTTAACTCTCCTTTCGGTGGCGACAATAACAACTTTGGTCAGAGCCGAGGTGCAGATAGCTACGATGAATACATTAACCAGAGAACCAAGCTGGTAGAGATTATTCGTGCTCAGGATGCCGATGTTATGGCCCTGATGGAGATTGAAAACAATGGTTTTGGCGATGCCAGTGCCATTGCTGAGATTGTCAACCAGGTTAATATTCAGTATGTCGATGAGCGAGCTCAGGATTATAATGGTCCTAACTCCACTGAGAACCGTTATGTGTTTGTTGGTTTCGACAACAACGGCAATCAAATGTTGGATAACCTAGACGCTATTGGTTCTGACGCTATTGCAACTGGTATCATATACCGCCCAAGCAAAATGAGCGTTGAACGCACTCGCGTTATCCCAATGCCTCAGCAGAAAGCACCTACCATAGTGAACGACTTAGGTGAGGTGATCAAAGATCAGAACCAGGAAATTCTAGAGAACGGCCAGAACTACCACCGTGACGCTCTAGTTGTAACCTTTATCGTTAACCAAACAGGCAAGCGCTTGACGCTAGCGGTAAATCACCTTAAGTCAAAAGGCTCTACTTGCTGGGAAGAGTGGCAAGGTGTTGAGTTTGGCAATGCCACGACATGGAACAACCGTACTGCACCAGATTTGGACTACCAAGGTTCTTGTGCTGAGTTCCGCGTAGCCGGTGCTGTGCACTTAGGTGAAGAGATGGAAGACGTTCTTGGGGATAAGATTATCCTTGGTGATTTGAACGCTTATGGTAAAGAAGATCCTGTACTCGTTCTTACTGAGAACCCACGCAACAAGACGATCGTTACCGCTAGCCACACTTTCCTTGGACCTAAGCCTCAGTTTAATGAAGATGGCTCTGCAGCCGTAATCACTAAGACTTATGGTTACATCGATATCGTCGGTGACGTCTATAAAGAGAAGGGCAAGACGCCTTGGAGTTACTCTTTCAGTGACGAAATAGGCTCGCTTGATCACATCTTGATCTCACCATCGCTAAAAGATCGCGTGATTGATGCCACAGACTGGCATGTTAATGCAGCAGAAACTGGTCTGTATGACTACCAGAACCGCTTCAAAGGTACCATCGACGGTACTGGAACGCATAAGTTCTATAAAGAGGACATCTATCGCGCGTCGGATCACGATCCTGCGCTAATCACTCTTAGCTATAAGCCTGGCGATGCGGATGCAAACGTGCCTCTGAACCTGCCAAAACTGAGAAAGTTAATCAAGGTTCCTTATCAAATCCCAGCGGGTGTTACTGCTCAAGTTGGCGATGTAGCGACTGTCAATATGACTCCTACAAATGATGAAGAGCGCTTAGATTTGAGCCAAATGGTGTTGCCTAATGTGGTTGTTTCTAATGACGCAACAGCTTTAGTTAATTTCGAAGTCTTCGGTGCGCCATCAGCTATCTACAACGTTAGCGTAAGCCTGCAGCGTGATGGCCAAATTGTGGAAGGGTCTAAGCAAACTTTCAAAGCGAAGGTATCTAGCCGTGACTCTTTGATTGCTGACATTGTTGAAGAAGAAACCGACAACACTGGCGGTGACGGTAGTGCGGGTAGTGCCGGCTTCATCAGCTTGTTATCCCTGTTCGGACTAGCAGCTATACGCCGTCGTCTTCGCAAGTAAGCGTTGATCTCGATAATGAAGCACACAGCCTGCGGGCAGTGTGCTTCCCATCAAGGATTCAAAAGAGATACGATTATGACAATTAAAATGAATGCAGTTGCTGCGGCTACTGCTATGGTTTTGGGCGCTTTTTCTACTACGGCAAGTGCTGATTTACTGATTACAGAATACATTGAAGGCGGCGGATTCAATAAAGCTATTGAGCTTTATAACTCTGGTGATGCTGCACAGTCTTTAAATGGCTATAAGCTAGTTCGTTACAAAGATGGCGCAACGACTACGACAGATATGGTCGCATTTACAGATCAAGAAATACCAGCAAAAGGTATCTTAGTTGTTAGACATACTGATGCTGTATTGAATCTCGACGCTAGCGTAACGGAGATGATTGGCGGGCTTCAACAGAATGGAACTGATGCCGTTGCGCTGCTCAATGGCGACACGGTAATTGATATTGTTGGCGCGGTACCTACCCCCAAAGATTGGGGTAAAGATGTCACGCTGCGACGTAGCGATACTACTAGCTCCATGCTAGCTAAAGATACTTTCGACGAGAGCGATTGGACTTCTCAACCCAAGGATACTGTCGACGGATTTGGCTGTATTGGTGAGAATGCCTGTAGTTTCGTTGCTGAGCCTGGTGTGTTGTTGATTACTGAGTACATTGAAGGTGGTAGCAACAATAAAGCCATTGAGATCTCCAATGTCGGTGGTAGTGCTATCGATCTTGACGCTAATGTTTACCAGTTAGCCAAGCATTCCAATGGTGCTGTAGATGCTGGTGATACTGAAATTTTGTCTGGAACTATAGAGCCAGGCAATAGTATTGTCTTCCATAATTCTGGTGCAACCGATGAGTTTAAAGTCGGAACTGAGTCCAAAGTAACTTGGTTTAATGGCGACGATGCTATGGTGCTTACCAAAGATGGTGCTGTCATTGATAGCATTGGTAAGGTTGGAGAGCAGCTAAAATGGAGCGATGGAGAGTTTTCCACTGTAGATAAAACACTACGTCGTAAAGATTCTGTCAAGGTCGGTGACACTGATACCTCGGATACCTACCCTGGAACTTCTAAGGAGCAATGGCTTGTTTTGGCTAAGGATACCGCTGATGGCCTTGGTTGTGCTGGCGAGAGTGCCTGTGATGGTTCTGTGACGCCGCCTGAACCAGAGCCTGAAACTGGCCCTTGCACTGGTTGCGAAACGCTGACTCCGGTTGCCGATCCGACTACGTTCAATGCTGAGATCTATTACTCAGATGTACTGAGTGGTGATTTTGCTAATGCCGAAGAGCTTAAAAATGCTCTATCGGTAATCATTGCCAAAGATCATAAGCAACTGAGCTATAAGCAGGTTTGGAGCACGCTGACCTACGCTGATCAAGATCCTGCTGACGATAAGAAAGTTATCGAGATCTACACTGGTGAATCTATTTCAAAGTACGACAACCAGACTAGTGGTAGTGGTGCGGGCAAGTGGAATCGTGAGCACGTCTGGGCCAAGAGTCATGGTTTCCCAAGCGACTCACAGTGGGGCTACACCGATGCTCACCACCTGCGTCCTTCAGATCCTGGCATCAACACAGCACGAAGCAACAATGACTTTGGTGCATGTAGCGACACGGGTGAAGAAGTACTATTCAACGGTGTTGGTACAGGTAATTACCTCAACAAAACTACTGACTGCTGGGAACCTCGTGATGAGGTTAAAGGCGATGTAGCTCGTATGATCATGTATATGGATACGCGTTATCAAGGTACCGATACAGCGACAACGAATATGCCTGATCTCATCGTTGTTGATCGTCTAACTACTACTGCTGAAGATAGTGAGCCGCTCATCGGTACGCTTTGTACTTTGTACGCATGGAACAAGTTAGATGCTGTTGATACTTATGAGCAGAATCGTAACAATCAAGTATACAAGTACCAGGGCAACCGTAACCCATTCATTGACCGTCCAGAGTTAGTACAAGAAGTGTATGGTGCAGTCTGTGGTGACGATCCAAACCCTGCTCTGGTAGTTGATGGTGATATTGTTACTCCTGAGAGTGTAACTGAAGGTACTGCATACACTATCGATGCTTCTGCAATCACGGCTGGTGAAGGTGTTACTCTTACTTACAAGTGGGAGCAGATTGTTGCTGAAGAGAAGACGGTTGTGGGCGACCAAGCTGTATTATCTCTGACTGCACCAGAAGTTAAAGCCGATGAGACTTTGAACTTTACCTTGACCATCAGTGACGGTAGCTTGGCCACAACCAAAGACGTTAGCCTGAGCGTAGTTAACGTGCCTTTGACTCTGAGTGTAGAGTTTGCAGGTGCAACCAAAGT
This sequence comes from Shewanella sp. 10N.286.54.B9, assembly GCF_041468565.1. NCBI lineage: Bacteria > Pseudomonadati > Pseudomonadota > Gammaproteobacteria > Alteromonadales > Shewanellaceae > Shewanella > Shewanella sp. 10N.286.54.B9. The sequence goes on along the minus strand of NZ_JBFRIY010000005.1, from coordinate 40,196 downwards.
TACTGAAGGAGATAAAACTACCATTACAGCCACTGTTGCTGACGCTCCAGAAGGTACTAGCTACAGCTGGAAGCAGCTTTCAGGAACCACGGCAGAGTTTACCGCTACAGGCCTGACACTTGATGTGACTTCACCTAGCGTAAATATCGATCAAGTGCTTGTGTTTGAGCTCACGGCAACTGTTGGTGAAGAAAGCTTCAGTAAGTCTGTTAGCCTTGAAGTGGAAAACACTGAAGAAGCGGGTTGGACTAAGCCTGATGGTGCCGGTAGTTTAGGTGGCCTTATGACTTTGCTGCTACCGCTAATGTGGTGGCGTCGCCGCCAAGGCTAGTCATTCGCTAAGCCTATAAAAAGCAGCACCGGGATCGCTCTTGGTGCTGCTTTTTTTAACTGTACAGACGTTGCCTTATATTCCATCTTGGCGCTTTGGTATCACGATGAGAAAGCTAATCAATAAAGCGAATGGCAATGTTTATCTGTTTAATACTGAAGGGTTATTATGAATACTTCACTCCGTCCTTCTCGCCTGCTTCTAACTAGTTCAGCTATCGCCTTTGCGTTGGCATTGACTGGCTGTGGTAAGAAAAAGGTGGAAGAAGCGCCTAAAGTGCCGAAAGTGACTGCATCTGCCGCCTGTATAGCTGCAGGCGATGACTGCAAGCGCTTTACCTTGCTTCACACCAATGATCACCATGGCCGTTTTTGGCACAGTAAAAATGGTGGCTATGGCATGGCAGCGCGGAAAACCATCCTTGATGAGATCCGCAAAGAGGTTACTGAGCAGGGAGGGCAGGTGTTACTGCTCTCCGGTGGTGACATCAATACTGGCGTTCCAGAATCTGATCTGCAAGACGCCGAGCCAGACTTTATCGGCATGAACCACCTTGGCTATGATGCAATGGCCGTGGGCAACCATGAGTTTGATAATCCATCAACGGTGATGGATAAGCAAAGAGCTTGGTCAGAGTTTCCATGGTTATCGGCCAATATCTATCGCCAAGTTGATGGTGAATGGCAACGATACTTTGAACCCTACAAGGTGTTTGAGGTACAAGGCTTGAAGCTCGCCGTCGTCGGCCTAACTACCGAGCATACCGCTGAAATCGGTAATCCAGAGTATGTTGCAGATTTCAAATTCACTTCAGCTCAAGCTGAGGCAAAAGGTGTTTTGGCAGAACTTGAGCAGAAGCATCATCCTGATCTGGTGTTTGGCCTCACCCATATGGGCCACTATGAAAACGGTAACCATGGCAGTAATGCTCCGGGTGATGTTGCTCTGGCTCGCAGCTTAGAGCCGGGTCAGATCCAGGCTATCATTGGCGGTCACTCACAACTGCCTGTATGTATGGAAGGCGACACTGGTGAATACGTCGAAAAGTATGCTCGAGATGAGCCTTGTAAGCCTGATCGTCAAAATGGTACTTGGATTATGCAAGCCTACGAGTGGGGCAAATTCATAGGCCGTGCTGACTTTGAGTATTACGCTGGAGAGTTGCATCTAGCAAGCTATGAGCTGGTGCCCGTAAACACTGAAAGCAAGTATGGTTTTATGCTGCATTCTTCGATGCTAACCCCCAAGGATCCAGAAACTGTTGAGCTGCTGCGTCCTTATCAGCGCAAGGGGCAGGTACAGCTGAGGGAAGAGATTGGTGTTGCAAAGGCAGATTTCATTGGTAAGCGTAAGGTGGTGCGTTACCAAGCGATGCCTCTAGGAATAATGATAGCCCATGCTCAAACTCAGCTGCCTGTACCTGCGGATTTCGGCATCATGAACTCCGGCGGTATTCGTGCCAGCATAAAAAAAGGGCCTATTCGCTATCGTGATGTACTCAAGGTGCAGCCTTTTTCTAACAGTGTGACTGTGACTGAGATGAATGGCGATGAACTGAAACAGTATCTGTCTAAGGTGGCACTTAAGACGCGAGGCTCTGGAGGCTTTGCTCATTTTAGTGGCATCAAGATGACGGTTGACTGTAAAGCGAAAGATGTCGACATCAAAGCTATTGGCGACAAACCTTTCAAGCTAACGGATAACTATCGTTTTACTCTCCCTAGCTACAACGCTGCGGGCGGTAACAAATATCCCAAGCTAAAGGAAAAAGCTCGAGATACAGGCTTTATTGATGCTGACATGCTCTATCAATTCATCAAAAAGCATGACTCGCTCGATCCTGCCGACTATAACACCGCGAAAGATGTGCGTTATATCAACTCCAGAAATTCTGATGGTTGCGGTGGTTAAGCTGATTATTAGTGAAGGTCGTTAGCTGAAGCTTGAGGCCTAGAGCCAGTGATCATAGCATTGAGTGATTTGGCCGCTAATAACGTCAATATTATCGGTTTGATTAATAGATAAAAGCAAAACGGTATAAAACCTAAAAGCCATTTCCAGACTAGGAGATGGCTTTTCATTTCCGCTTAATAAATGGCTGTTAAGCTAATCGAGTGGTCATAGGTGAGTTGATTTCTAGACTGACTAACCCAACCGTCAATGATGACATGGACTAAATTGTCTTTTACTCGCTTTTTAGCGCTCAATATTATATCAGTGACTAAATATGTGTGTTAATTAGTTACATTTCCGTAGTATTTGGATCTTAAATTGGCTCGGTTAATGCTATTCCCCTACCAAATCTATAACGTTACTTCCTATAAAATCTGTTGCCAAGTCGTAGTTGGTTGTTGACTTTGCTGGGTTTGGTGTGAAATTTTTGTCTGCATGTTTTTATGAAAAGTTTAACTTTTACCCTGCTCAGTATAGTTAGCTACTCAAAGCTTTGAAACCTTAAGTTTATTCTGTAAATTCACGCTAGATCTCTTGCGGCTAAGTGCATCCTGTATACACTGCACCCATATCAATATTTATGTGGTTCTAAATGTATGGAAGTTTTCATCAGTTTATTGGGCATGCTCTGTTTGATGGGTATTGCGGTAGCATTATCTGAAAATCGCAAAGCTATCAACCTACGTACCGTGCTCGGTGCATTGGCATTTCAAGTCGCCTTTGGTGCATTTGTGATGTACCTCCCTATGGGACAATCCATGCTCGACGGCGCTTCAAGCGGAGTGATGCATGTAATCAACTACGCTAATGAAGGTTTAAAGTTCCTATTTGGTGGGCTCGCCACGTTTAGCTTAGGATTTATCTTCGTCATTAACGTGTTATGCGTGGTGGTGTTTATCAGCTCTCTAATTGCAGTGCTCTACTACTTGGGCATTATGCAGCTGATTATTGGTGTGATTGGTGGTGGTTTATCAAAGTTACTTGGTACTAGCCGCGCCGAGTCACTCTCCGCGACCGCGAACATCTTTGTTGGGCCCATCGAAGCGCCATCAATGGTGCGACCGTTCGTTAAACACATGACACGCTCAGAGCTATTTGCGGTGATGACCGGCGGGTTGGCATCTGTTGCTGGCGGCACCATGATTGGCTACATTCAGATGGGGGTGGACGTTAAATATGTTCTAACAGCAGCCTTCATGACAGCGCCAGCGGGACTTCTGTTTGCCAAGTTAATGTGGCCAGAAACAGAAAAGCCAGTAAATGACATTAAAAAAGTTCTCGATGAGCAAACTGACAAGCCAGCCAATGTGATTGATGCTGCTGCTGGTGGCGCGGCTATGGGCTTGCAGCAAGTGCTTAGCGTATCAGCGCTATTACTCGCTTTTGTCGGTCTTATCGCCCTTGTGAATGGTTTTATTGGCGGTATTGGTGGCTGGTTCGGCTTCGAGGAGCTAACCATGCAAGCGATATTAGGCTACATTCTTGCGCCTCTTGCGTGGGTGATGGGAGTGCCTTGGAGTGAAGCGGTTCAGGCTGCATCATTTATCGGTCAAAAGATGGTCATTAACGAATTCGTCGCCTATATCGATTTCCTAAAAGTGTCTGATCAACTGTCTGAGAAAACGCAGATAATTATTAGTTTTGCCCTGTGTGGCTTTGCCAACATAGGCTCTTTGGCAATGGTAATGGGCGGCTTAGCGGCGCTCTGTCCTGAACGCAGACATGATTTAAGTGAACTTGGCATGAAAGCACTAATTGGCGCGGCACTGGCTAACTTAATGAGCGGCACAATCGCAGGTTTGCTATTTAGCATCGCGGGATAATTTAAAACAGAGATTGTAAATCTAACTAGGGTTTTGGTGTGCTTGCTGAGGGGTCAACAAGCACCTAATTGATACAAAAGGAAAGACTATGACACCACATATTAATGCCGAAGCAGGCGCATTTGCTAAAACTGTGCTTATGCCTGGCGATCCACTGCGTGCTAAGTACATTGCTGACAATTTTCTAGATAATGCGGTGTTAGTGACAGATGTACGTAACATGTTGGGTTATACCGGTGAGTACAAAGGCAAACGCATCTCAGTGATGGGATCAGGCATGGGGATCCCTTCGATCTCTATCTACGCCAAAGAGTTGATTACCGAATATGGCGTCGAGAATATTGTTCGAATTGGTTCATGTGGCGCAGTCAGTGACAAAATCAAGTTGATGGATGTGGTGATGGCAATGGGAGCTAGCACCGACTCTGCCGTTAATAAAACGCGCTTCGCTAATACTGATTTTGCCATGATTGCCGATTTTAACCTGTTAAAACGTGCCACTGACTCAGCAGAAAAGCTAGGGGTTAACTACCACGTTGGTAACCTTTATTCATCAGATCTATTCTATAGCAGTGATGAACAGCGTTACGACTTGATGGAGAAGTACGGCATTTTAGGCGTCGAGATGGAGGCTGCTGGCCTTTATGGTGTTGCAACAGAATTTGGCGCTAAGGCATTGGCAATGATGACTGTGACAGACCACTTGCGCCAGGGGTTGCATTTGACGGCAGAAGAGCGCCAGCAAACATTGAATGAGATGATTAAGCTGACACTTGATGCCGTTGAAGACTTAATTTAATACTCGACCTTTTGGCCTTAATAGAGAGTTAAGCCACTACTGATATTGTTCAGTGATATAACTCTTTACCCTATGGCGCGCGATTAGGCACACAAGTTGAACGTGAAAACGTGACAGCACCTAATATTAAGCTTAACCGCGCGCCAACTCTTCCTATTTAGCTACTTTTTGTCTCGACTGCCACTCGTTAAAAACACAACCTGTACTCATCTTACCTGTTTAAACAATCTTGCTTACACAGTAGACTGTCGACAATAACTACAACAATGGATGTAACAGATGTCGATTTGGTTTAGACCGGTAAGCTTAGAAACATGTGCCAAGATGGATTCAGGGATGCATGGCAAAGGTACGCTAATGCAAACAATGGGGATCACCATCTCAGAGATTGGTGATGACTATATGAAGGCAACGATGCCGGCATCTCCTGCTGTGCATAACCCTCTCGGCATTGTGCATGGTGGCGCAAACGTCGCTCTGGCAGAAACCGTAGCCAGTTATGCCGCGAATTTCGCAGTCGATTTTGAGCAGTATTATTGCGTCGGACAAGAGATCAATGCTAATCATCTAAAAGCATCACGGAATGGCACATTAACGGCGACTGCAAAGCCTATACACTTAGGCAAGCGCAGCTCTGTGTGGGAAGTATTAATCCACAATAGTGCTGGTGAGTTATGTTGCATATCGAGAATGACTGCAGCGGTAGTAAAACGCTGATAAGCAATAGCTGAAGGTAAGCGCACTATAGAGTATTTAATTACGCAATAAGCTGTTGCATTGGCAATCTATTGCCCATACTCAGTATATGATTTTTTAGGATAAAGGTTGGAGCGAAAATGGATAGCGCAACAATATGGGAATGGGTGGGGTATTTAGCTTCTGTAGTGGTTGCCATATCGCTGATGATGTCAAATATCAAAAAGCTACGCTGGTGGAACCTGATTGGTGCAGCACTGTTTGTGGCTTATGGCTTAGCAATTGATGCTATTCCAGTCGCATTAGTTAACTTTTTCATTGTACTGATTGATGCATACTATTTAGTTAAACTCTATAAAGCCACGCCTCAGGAGCAGGGCAATCCAGATTCTTGAAGAGGTTTTATTATCGTTTATTAGGCATGAGTGAATACTCTGCTAGCTAGGGAGGCAATATCAATTGACCTCCTTTTACTTTACATCATCTGTAACGTTCAATTACTCACCCCTGTAAATTTACACGCCCCAACTGATGTCTTATATCACTCTACTTCGTAGCAGTCTAAACGTTCCTCTAAGTGATACTTCACCTATTATCCAATTGATTAATTTAGATATTAAGACAGTTGCAGTTAATGCTATCTGCTTAAACGTTTATTGTATTTTCGGCGAACACTGGTCTTAGTCAGAAAGTTAGCCTACTACTCAGATAGAATTTTTAAATAACCAATCTATATTTGCGTTTAGCGTTATCGTTTTTAATCGCTTTATTGTTTTGCGTGTGACGACTAATATTAATCCATCGACAAGAGGTCAATATCACCGCAGCGCGTTATCGTGTTGCACAGAGGAGATAAACCATGGCCACCATTTTTGATTTAATCGAAACTTGGCTTGAACCTAGCCAAGATTGAGGAGTAATTTATGAGTCAGCAAAACCGAGTTCTTACTGCACAAAATGGCGCACCAATTAGCGACGACCAAAACTCACTGTCGGCCGGTGAACGTGGACCGTTATTACTTCAAGATTGGCATTTAATTGAAAAGCTGGCGCACTTTAACCGCGAGCGCATCCCTGAGCGTATTGTGCACGCGAAAGGTACAGGGGTTTACGGTACATTTACCCTCACTAAAGACTTAAGTGACTTCACACTGGCAGACCATTTCAACGGCGTGGGCAAGCAAACAGAAACTTTTGTACGCTTCTCTACCGTTGGTGGCGAGATGGGCAGCGCGGACGCTGAGCGAGATCCTCGTGGTTTTGGCCTACGCTTTTACACAGAGCGCGGTAATCACGATATTGTCGGTAATAATACTCCGACCTTTTTCCTGCGTGATGGGATTAAGTTTCCAGACTTTATTCATACCCAAAAGCGCAATCCGCAAACGAATTTAAAAGATCCACATGCAATGTGGGACTTCTGGGCGTTGAATCCTGAGGCGCTGCACCAGGTAACTATATTAATGTCAGACCGAGGCATTCCAGCAAATTACCGTCAAATGCATGGATTTGGTTCGCACACTTTCTCTTTTTGGAATGCCAAAGGCGAGCGCTTCTGGGTTAAGTTTCATTTCAAAACCCAGCAAGGTATTGCTAACTTGACGGCTGAGCAGGCAGATATATTAAAAGGTATCGATCCTGATTCATCGCAGCGTGACATGGTGGCAGCGATTAATGATGGCAACTTCCCTAAGTGGAGCGTTAAAGTTCAGATCATGCCGGAAGTTGAAGCGAATACTTATAAGATCAATCCGTTCGATCTGACTAAAGTATGGCCTCATGCTGACTACCCATTGATAGAGATTGGCGAATTAGAGCTTAATCGTATGCCGCAGAACTACTTTGCAGAGGTCGAGCAAGTTGCATTGGCGCCAAGTAATCTAGTACCTGGTGTGGGCGCATCACCAGATAAGATGCTGCAAGCGCGTTTATTTGCTTACGCTGATGCACAGCGCTACCGTATTGGCGCTAACTACAACCAATTACCCGTGAATTGCCCTCATGCAACGACGGCAAACCATCATCAACGTGGCGGCGCAATGGCCGGAACTCAGTGCCCATTCTCTGGCAGTCAAACCGGTGGTGATGCGAGTCGTAACTATGGCCCTAACAGCCATGATGGTTTGCAAGATCAGACGCAGTTTGCTGAGCCACCACTGCGCTTAGATGGTGAAGCTGACCGTTACAGTCGTTATAACCAAGATGACTTTAGCCAAGCCGGAGACTTGTACCGCTTACTACCAGAAGATGAGAAGGCAAGATTGATTACAAACATTGTCGGTACATTAAGTGTGGTCAGTGAAGCGACCCAAACCAAGATGATTGAACACTTTACTGCAGCTGATAGCGACTATGGCCAACGCATTAAACAAGCATTGGGGTTGTAAAAGGTTAGAAGGTTCTAGTTGCTAGAAACAACAGGTTCTAGCAATAAAGAAATAAGTGCAAACAAGCACAGAAAAGGGCAAAACAGTTGATTCTGTTTTGCCCTTTTTTTGAATAAGCACCTAGCACCTAGCACC
>NZ_JBFRIY010000005.1:0-31389 GCF_041468565.1 Shewanella sp. 10N.286.54.B9 | reverse complement strand
TAGCACCTAGCACCTAGCACTATCCAATCTTAAAACATTAGAGTCGCGACACCGAGCAGTGCAAATAGCACTGCGCAGCCGCGGTGGATCCACTGCATAGGCAATTTTTCGGCGCTGAAGTGACCAGCAATAACAACCGGCACATTGGCTATCATCATGCCAAGTGTTGTCCCCATAACCACCATCGCTAAAGCATCATACTTGGCAGATAGTACGACAGTCGCTATTTGAGTCTTATCACCCATTTCCGCAATAAAGAATAAAATGAAAGTGGCGAGAAATGGCCCCATTGAATAAAAGCGGCTTTCCTCTGCATCGACTTTATCGGGTACTAACACCCAAAGTGCGATAGCAAAAAATGAGCCGGCAACAAGGTAGCGAGCTGTAACTGGATCTATCCAATTAATCGCCCACTGCCCTAACCAGGCTGCAGCAAAGTGATTGGCGAGTGTCGACAGAAAAATACCCAGAATAATGGCTGTTTTGTTTTTAAAGCGGGCGGCGAGAATGAGCGCCAATAGCTGTGTTTTATCACCGATTTCGGCGATAGCAACGGTAAAGGTTGAGGCGAGCAGAGCTTCCAATGGTGTTCCTGTATTAGGGAGGCAAAATTCCAAGCACAATACACCCCTCCCTAAAATGAGTGGAATTGTGCTCAGGTCTTGCTGGGTTAATGACAACAGTCACTAACTGTAAGTACCATGGCATATGGCCAATTATGTTGATACTTACTCAATCGATGTAAACCAGTTACTACGATTGATAGCTACTCCCCTGAAGCAGAGCCGAGCATTATAGTGATAATGGCGCTAACTTCAATGCTAAAAACGCCACCGATGCCTCAATTTTGAGCTAAAACAGCAAAACGTAAACTAAGTGTTACTAAGGCTTTACAGCCTTATTGTGGATTCGTATTAAGTTGATTTTATGCTATGCAGATGGCTTGCCCGCTGCGTTAGTAGCTGGTAATGTCGCTAACAGTCATTTTTTAGAGAAAGAGTCGTAATGAAACAATCTTATCGATATTGCCCGCGATTTATCAAGCCTCAGTGGCGAAGTTGATAAGGTGAATATCCGTATTATTTAACTAAGCCGTTGGGGCCAATTGGAATCGTAAGGTCGATGGTGACCAGATTCGATTGGGGGCTGTTAATAGTATTGTTAACTTGCGAAAATATCTCTCCCTCAAAGTCGTTCTAAATCTGACCTACCAAAAATAAATTATAAAATCTAACAGGACAATTTTGTGAACTCAAAAATACTTGGCTCTATCGCCATTGTAGCTGGAACAGCAATTGGTGGCGGTATGCTGGCATTGCCACTTGCCACCGCATCACTCGGTACTATCCCTGCACTACTTTTACTGGTAGTCATCTGGGGCGTATCCATCTACACCTCTTTATTGATGCTAGAAATTAACTTGCGCGCAGGCGTTGGTCTCAATGTGCATGCGATTACGGGGAAAACACTAGGTAAATTGGGGCAACTTATTCAAGGTGGTTCTTTTTTAAGCTTACTGTTCGCATTAACCATGGTCTACCTGATGGGCGGCTCGTCGCTGCTTGAATCTAAGATGGAACTGGTCGGTATGGAGATGGACAACCAGCTCGCGGTACTACTGTTCACCGCTATTTTTGGTGGTTTTATTGCGGTTGGGGTGCGCTGGATTGATAAAGTCTCTCGGGTTTTATTTACTTCGATGATCGCACTTTTGGTTATTGTTGTAGCCTACCTGCTACCAGAAGTGGATATGGCTTTGTTGATGAACAACTCAACCGCAGGCATTGTTGCGGGTAGCGATTTAACAAATCTATGGTTAGCGGCTGTTCCTATTGTGTTTACCTCTTTCGGTTTCCATGTCTGTATCGCAACTATTGTGCGTTACTTAGATGGCGACGCAATCTCACTACGCAAGGTACTTATTATTGGTTCAACCATTCCTTTAGTCTGCTATATCCTGTGGTTAATGGTGACACTTGGTACATTAGGTGGTAAGACTGTGTATGGCTTTGAAGGGTCATTACCGCTATTGGTAACAGCACTGCAAGGCGTGGCTGACTCTGCTATTTTGCAGCAGTTTATTGATCTGTTTGCCAACCTTGCATTGGTAACGTCGTTCTTGGGTGTGACCATGAGTCTGTTTGATTATGTGGCTGAGCTTACTCGTGCTAAAGACAACGCCTTAGGCCGTGCGCAAACTTGGTTATTGACCTTTATACCACCACTTTTATGTGCGCTTTACTACCCAGATGGCTTCTTCCAAGTACTCGGCTTCGCCGCGATTCCGCTGGTTGTAATGATCATCTTCCTGCCAATTGCTATGGCACTTGGCCAGCGTAAGCAAAACTTGGGCGGCTACCAGGTCAGTGGCGGTAGCGCCGCATTAACTGCAGCAGGTGTGCTTGGTGTCGGGATTATTGCCGCGCAACTGTGGGTTGCTCTATAAAGAAAGTAGAATTGCAACGTTAGCTTTACAGATGATACATTTGAACTCTGTTTATTAGCTAACATCTTGTGCTAAAGTCGGGTGTCGATAGAAATATTGAGCTCGGCTTTTTTGTATCTCGACTGCCGTGATATCAATAAACTTGCCAATGCTAGCAAGTAAAAAAATAAAATAATAATCCTAAATTTTAAAAAAATGGACTTAACAAAATGAAGAAATGGCTTTTGACAGCTGCAGCGATGGCAACCTCTTTTGGTGCGATTGCTGATGAAGGTATGTGGCAGCCTTATCAGTTACCTGCAATGGCAGACGAACTGAAGGCAAAAGGGCTAGAGATCGATGTTAACTCGATTTCAAAACTAACAGAATTTCCAATGAATGCCGTGATCAGCCTTGGTGGCTGTACAGCGTCATTTGTCTCACCAAAAGGCCTAGTGGTAACAAACCATCACTGTGCTTATGGTTCAATTCAATACAACTCAACCCCAGAGAAAAATTTACTCAAAGATGGCTTTTTAGCTAAAAGCTTTGCTGAAGAGTTGCCTGCTACGCCGGGTTCTCGTATCTATGTTACCGAAGCCGTCACTAATGTGACCGACGATGTTAAGTCAGGCCAGATGAGTAAAGTGGGTAACGACTTCTATAAAGGCATAGAGCAAAAAGAAAAAGCGCTAGTCGCTGAGTGTGAAAAAGAAGATGGTTACCGCTGTCAGGTTTACAGTTTCCATGGTGGTCTTGAGTATTACTTAGTCAAGCAAATGGAAATTCGTGACGTACGCCTAACGTACAACCCTGCAGCAAGCGTGGGTAAATACGGTGGTGATATCGATAACTGGATGTGGCCACGTCATACTGGCGATTACTCTTTTTATCGTGCCTATGTCGGCAAAGATGGTAAGCCAGCTGATTTTAGCAAAGACAACGTGCCTTACGAGCCAAAGAGCTTCTTGAAAGTGTCTGCTAAAGGCGTTAGCGAAGGTGATTTTGTGATGGTGGCAGGTTACCCTGGCCGGACGAATCGTTACCGCACCGCGAATGAAGTCGAAAACCAGTTTGAGTGGGCTTATCCTGAGGGCAAAATTCTCCGTGAGCGCATTATTGAGATCATCAAAGAAACTGCACCTGAGGGCAGCGATGAGCGCATCAAATACGAAAGCGCGATTGCTGGTCTAGCTAACTACGCTAAAAACTTCACCTCGATGATTGAGTTTTATGGTAAATCAACCATGCTTGATGACCGTAAAGGACTGGAGCAGGACTTAGCGAATTGGATTAAAGCCGATAACAAACGCCAAGCTAAATACGGCGAAGTATTGGCACAATTGGACAAGTTAATTGCTAAAGGTCAACAAGGTCAAGAGCGTGATTTACTGCTGAGTTACATGGGTTACAGCACCATGATGAGCACAGCTAACCGTTTGTATCGTTTAGCCAATGAAAAAACGTTACCTGATATGCAGCGTGAACCAGGTTATCAAGACCGTGATATGACTCGCTTTACCTCTGGTATGGAGCGTATTGAGCGCCGTTATGCTGCCAGTGTTGATAAAGCAATACTCGCTGACCTAATTAGCCGTTATGCCGCACTACCAAAAGATCAGCGCTTACCTGCGTTTGATAAAGCCTTTGGTATTGGTAACAAGTTCGATATGGCTAAGTTTAATAAAACGTTAGATAAGATGTATGTCAACACTGAGCTGTCAGATAAAGACACGCGTTTAGCATGGATGGATAAGTCAGTCGCTGACTTTAAAAAGTCAAAAGATCCATTTATTCAATATGCAGTCGCGACATATGAAGAGCGTATGCAACGTGAGCAGGCTGAAAAGCAGTTGGCGGGTGATTTAATGAAGGTTCGTCCGCAATACATGGACGCGATCATTGCTTATAACCGTGAGCAAGGTAAGCCTGTTTATGCTGATGCAAACTCTAGCCTACGTGTAACGGTTGGTCATGTTAAAGGTTACTCGCCTGAAGATGGTATTAAAGCGGTACCGTTTACGCGTCTTGAAGGTATTTTGGCGAAAGACACTGGTGTTGATCCATTCGATGCACCTAAGAAGCAACTTGAGCTAATCGCTAACAAGCAGTACGGCGATTACTATGTTAAATCGCTAGATTCTGTGCCAGTTAACTTCCTATCAACGCTTGATACCACAGGTGGTAACTCAGGTTCACCAACCTTGAATGGCCGTGCCGAGCTAGTAGGTCTGCTATTTGACGGTGTATACGAGAGTATCATTGGTGATTGGGGTTACGATCCACAGACTAACCGTTCAATTCAAGTTGATAGCCGTTACATGCTTTGGGTAATGAAGTACTTAGATCATGCAGATAACTTGCTTGAAGAGATGGAAATTGTGCATTAATCATTTTGGCTATGATTAGTTAGCCTTTTGATGCAAAAGCCGAAACATGAACGTGTTTCGGCTTTTTTTGTTCTTGGTTGTCATTATCGCTTAAAGAGCTCTATCGATTAATAGCTTATGATCTTAGTTTATTCAAAAACATACTTTATAATGTCGATATAAGTTTTAATGGCTGGTAGAAGGACGAATATTATCGTTAAAACTACAGCCCACTTTTTGCTGAACCACCAAGATTTTGCCTCTTCAAAGTGATTTACAGGTTGTTTTAGTCTTTTTGCTTCAGTTATTAGTGAAGGTGATATTTCGATATCATCGCTCGATACGTATCTTACTAGACTCAAGTCGTGTAGCTTTTTAAAAGATTTTTCCGAATATCCATTTAATTTCTCCAAGCGATATATCGACATCTCAGTACCATTTTCAAGGAAGTACTTAGCTAGTATAGATATCAATTGCTCTTCGTTTTTTGAATACAAGGTACTTTCCTCGGACTTTTAGTCTTAAACTGATTTTTTGAAACTTTTTGGAATTGTGGGCATGCCGTTAGAGCTAAATAACATTTTTTATTACTATGTTTTATTGAAAGTTACGAAAATATCAAATGCTTACGAGGGTAAGGTGTAAGCTTGATGAATGGTTTGATACAGTGTTCTAGGCACTCAAACTTCGTTTGATAAAAATCGCGGGATTCCATCCCACACCCGGGCAAGGAGGACTGCTCGTCCTTATCCTCCTTGCATCCACCATAACGCCCCAAACGAAGTTGTCGCCCTCGTACTTATTCGAAATAGCCTAACGCTTCCGATGGGACATCCTGTCCCGCGAAAGCTATGCCCACGTCCGTGTGGGCATTACGACTCTTTCTTCAACGTACTTCGGCAACTTCGATGGGGAATTGACGTTAACTGTTAGTAAAGAGGTAAGTGTTTTGAACAGTGCTTTCAAATTTGAAAACTCAAATGCAGCAAGCTTGCGCCTTTCTAACTCAGTGTAGATACGGCCGTGACCATCCATGACATGGATGTCATGGCGAGCTTCCAAGGATGGACTTGCAGCGTGTCACGGTCGTATCTGCACATGCGCCGGCCGCAGGCCATTGGAACCACAAATATACCAAGTTGCGCTTGACCAAGGTCGTGGCGCTTCGCCCACGTCCGTGTGGGCATTATGGCTCTTTCTTCAACGTACTTCGGCAACTTCGATGGGGAATTGACGTTAACTGTTAGTAAAGAGGTAAGTGTTTTGAACAGTACTTTCAAATTTGAAAACTCAAATGCAGCAAGCTTGCGCCTTTCTAACCCAGTGTAGATACGGCCGTGACCATCCATGGCATGGATGTCATGGCGAGCTTCCAAGGATGGACTTGCTGCGCGTCATGGTCGTATCTGCACATGCGCCGGCCGCAGGCCATTGGAACCACAAATGTATCAAACTGCGCCTGAGCTAAAGGGAAAGCGCTTGTCTCCGCTGTTGATTTCATCAGAGTTAATCCCTCAGCGCCCCGACGAATTTAAAAAGCGAAATGTCCAACGGGGGAAATTAGCTGCTGCAAGCTAGTATTTTACCTTTACTCCAGTGTTAACTGAGAGCGCTGTTACTTACTAGCATAAAGCTGAAAACTCAAATGTTGAGAGTTTGGGCTTTTCTAACCCCGTGTCGATACGGCCGTGACCATCCATGACATGGATGTCATGGCGAGCTTCCACGGACGGACTTGCTGCGCGTCATGGTCGTATCTGCACATGCGCCGGCCGCAGGTCATTGGAACCACAAATGCATCAAACTGCGCCGGAGCTAAAGGGAAAGCGCTTGTCTCCGCTGTTGATTTCATCAGAGTTAACCCCTCAGCGCCCCGACGAATTTAAAAAGCGAAATGTCCAACGGGGGAAATTAGCTGCTGCAAGCTAAGCTTTCCAGTGCTAACACCTATAAAGTTACTCACCGGGCTTGGGTATAAACTTAATCAAGTTGATTTAAGCTTCCGCGAACCGAGGCTGATGATTAAAATTAACGATTAAGTGCTAGCATTTAAATCAAGCGAAGCACGCAGAGCAGTAAGTTCAGCTGAGCTTAGTGAACGCATCTCATCGCTTGCTAAATCCCCTAGCTGTAAGCTTTGAATCGAAACTCTTTTTAGGTCAATGACCTTGTAGCCAAGGGATTGTGACATACGACGTATTTGCCTATTTAACCCTTGAGTTAAAATAATCTCATAGCGATCGGCAGCCATACGAGTGATAGTGCAGGGTAGAGTGGTGACATCTTTGTAGCTAACTCCCGCTGCCATCTTAGCTAAAAACACTGCATCAAACGGCCGGTCAACTTGTACGTGGTAAGTCTTGCGGTGACCAAAATCTGGGTGCATTAATTGATGGGTGAGCTCACCATCATTAGTGAGTAATAGTAAGCCATGTGAGTCTTTGTCGAGCCGACCAACCGGGTACAGTCTTGGCTCTTTAGGTAATAAGTGAATAAGGCTATCACTACGTTCAGGCAATAAACGGCAGTCAGTGCCAACAGCTTTATTAAACAGCCAGTACGCTTTGGCTTCAACGGCAGTAACTAAAGTGCCCTCAACGACTATTTTTTCCTGACTGGCCTGACCCGTAGCAATGTCTAACAAGGTGACGGTATCAATGTGGTTTGCTACTCGGCCATCGATTATCACCTTTGCATCTCGAATAAGGCGGGTCGCAGCGCGGCGGGAGCAATAGCCGCTTAGGGCTAGGTATTTTGCCAGTCTCATGCTAATCATTACCGCTCGCCAGCTAAGTAGCGTTGCGATAACTCAAGGTAATGTTGAATGGTTATTTTTCTCACTGTCCAAGCAAAGGATAAGCACCAGAGCATAACAATATTTGTCTGCAGCCACATAGTGATAGCGACCCAGCAAGGCGCGCTTTCAGGGTGTTCACACAGGCTAAAATCGAGGGTATTCCAATCGAGTTGAATGACTAGAGCTGATGCTGCGACGAAACCTAAAATGCTTAAAATGAAAATGGGGCCTTTGCAGATGGAGTGCTGGCTGAATCTGTCGGTTATACATAAAAAGTACATCAATACTGTGCCGAGTAAAAAACAGGTTGATACTAAGCGGTGCATCTCTAAATAGTTGATTGGAAAAACGCCCATTAATAATACGCACATTCCTACCCAACCGCCGACAAGGGAAAGGTTATGGCTAAATGCTCCGTGCTTAAGAGAATATAGGCCGAACATTGCCAACATGATACAGATGCCCGTTATCATCAGCGCCATATTAAACACAAAGGCGAATTTAGCGTTGTTGTAGTCACCTAGAAAATCAGAACGGCGATTGAAAACAGCGTCACCGATAATTTGGTATTCAGCCCAAACCGAGATGGAAACACCTGAAGCGGCGATAAGTGCTCCAAAGAAAATAGTCAGCACGACTAACCGGTGCAGATCATACTGCATCGACTGGTACTTTATTCCATCTTCCATTAAGCCCTCCATCTGTTAGTTACTGCACATTGTATACATAAGGCGCTTGAAAGTGCAGATTCTAGCGAGATTAAATTGACTTTAGGCATAGGTCTGAAGCCTAGACTTTATTTACAGCAATGCTGCGCTTATATATTTAATAGGGAGCACCATTATTACATTGGTGTTGCTAGAGTTGAACTAGTGTATAACCTGCCTGAATAACAAGTTTTTCACAAGAGCAGGAATGTTGCTGCAGCTAATCGATTACGGAGTTTACTAAGTCAGTATTGGGTAGTAGAGACTCAAGCAAATAGAGCTCAATCATCAATAAAGCAGCGCGTTTTAACAAAGCACTAAGGCCGAGATCCCTGCAACGTTTCTGTAGCCATGGTTGAGTATGCAATCAGTAGTATAGAAACAGCGTTTTTGAATACTTTCAGATAGTTGCTGATGAATTTTTTTTGGGTCGATATCTAGATTATTAACATGGTATCGAATTTTGTGGAAAAGTATTACCCGAGAACGAAGCGAAAATTTCGATGTTTTATTGCAGGCTTGCAGACCTCGATAGAAGATAGACAGAGCCCTGCGTTTTCTTATTTTTAGGAAGAAACTTGCTGGATCAATTTGTTGCTGTCGATATTGTAATACTGTCGAGCTTAGTATGCCAAGTTGCAATAAAGCGCGTGGAATACGGTGGCCAACTCCAGGTAACGGCAAGCGATTAATGCAACTTTGGTAACGCTTCATATGCATTGAATCGGGTTTATAGAGTGGGTCATAAATAATGGTCAGTGGGATCTCGCATTCAGTTGAGTCTGCGGATGAGGATGCATTAGGATATTGAGCCGCTTCTCTGACTTTTGGATCCCAAGGGGCAATGGATATATCGTAAGTGCTAATTGGCATCAACAGCAATGCACGGTCTAAACATAAATTCTTAGAAAACATCGATGTGGCAAATCCGCCACGACTGACTCCGTAGCCAATGCGTTCAGAAAAACAATCTAAATGCTTACCTAGTTTTGCAGTGAATATTGCAAGCTCACTGGAGTTGTAATAATTACCTTTGCCAATAGGGTTGAATGAAACGACATTCATCTGCCTTTTTGCAAAAAACTCGAATCCCCACGGCGTTTTATTTTCAATTAAATCTGAATCAGAGAGTGCTTCGTTTCCTGGCGGAAAGGTGATCATAATTGGCTGTTCAGTTTCAAATATATGGTATTGAACAACAACGTCGTCGACTTGTAAGCGAACAGTTTGATTGAATAACAACAATGTTCGAGCCCTCTGGAATTTGGATAAAACGAGCAACATAAAGGTGTTACTCGTTTAATTTTACGAAATGCTAATCTATCGGGGAATGAGTCATTTTCTTTGTGTGATCTTGATCTTTAAAATGAATTAAACATTTAAAATCAATGGTTAGTTGTTGTTTTCTTGGGGAGTAGCTGTGATTTTCTTGAGGGCTTGCTGTTGGCGTGAGGTTTGTTTTGTGTGAGTTATCCGGTGTACTTTGTATTAGCTGTAACGCCTAACGACTAGATTTTTGGTGGCTAAAGGGTAAGTCAGCGATTAAAACAAGGGTAAAAAACGATTAACACCGTCTTTTACCCTTGAGGTTATTTTCGTTGTTACGATTGGCTACTTTTGTTCGAATTTATACTCTTTGATGGGGGTAGCCCCCAGCAAATGCTCGACAAAATAGTCCCAACGTTTACGCACGAAGTAGTCACTGTCATTAAGGAAATGATCGCGGTTCGGATAGATCATTAAGTCAAAATCTTTATTGGCTTTGATGAGTTTATCCACCAACTGCATGGTTGCAGCTGGGTTGACGTTCTCGTCGAGTTCTCCATGGGCTAGCAATAGCTTACCTTGCAATTTGGCAATGCTATCCATATTGAGATTGGTTTGCTCATCCCAATGCTTGGCAACAGGATAACCTAGCCAAATCTCGTTCCAGCCGGTTTTATCCACTCTAAAGTCGTGGTTACCAGACGCGGCAACGCCCACTTTAAAGAAGTCAGCATGCCTAAACATCGCTTGTGCTGTGTCATAGCCTCCAGCTGAAAACCCGTAAATACCGACGCGGTTAACATCTAAATAGCTGTGCTTTTTGGCAAGATCTTTAATCGCTTGCACATGGTCATCAACACCTGCTGCGAGGTTTTCATAGGCAACTAAATGGAAGTCTCGGTCGCGCTTACTGGTGCCGCGGCCATCCATTTTAATAACGACAAATCCAAGTTCAGCAAGCGATTGTGCTTGTTGGAAATAGCTCCAAAAGGACTTGGGAGTGAAGAAGTTATGCGGGCCAGTATAGGTCGCATCAATCACTGGATATTGTTTGCTTGGGTCAAAGTTGCTCGGCTTATACATCAAGCCATATAGCTTAGTTTTGTTGTCATTCGCGAGTACTTCAAAAGGCTCAGGCGCACGCCAACCAGTGGCCATCAATTCACTGACATCAGGTTTACCCACAGTCATCATAACCTTGCCATCGTCTGTGCTACGCACCTTAGTTGTTGGCACGGTTTGTACGCTAGAAGATATATCGACAAAGTAGTTGAAATCAGGTGCAATCCGAACGCTATGCTCTAATGGCTCAGGTGTCAGTAACTGGTGTGCAGTGCCATCTAAATTTACTTTATAAAGGTGACGCAGGTACGGATCGCGGTCATCAAATCCACCTGATGCTTCGTAATATAGTGTGCGTGTTTTCTTATCGAGTGCGCGGTAAGTTCTGACGAAGCAATCACATTGAGTGATCTTATTTTTCAGTTCGCCGCTAATCAGATCATACAGGTAATATTGCTGTTTGCCTGAGCGCTGGCTTGGCCAAATAACCTCATTTGATGCTGGTAATACCCAAGCATCTTGCGCCCACGGATCAAGGAATTTATCTGACTTTTCTTCGACAATTAACCTTACTTGATGGTTTTCTGGGTTGTACTCATGGAAGCTTATACGCTTTTTCGCGCGGGCTTGCTCAAAGAAATAGAATCGGTTGTTGTCTTCCCACCATCCCCATAGCGGTCCACCGTAATATGTCTGCTGTAGCTCTGGAGCCACTACTTTGGTGACTTTTTTACTCTCGACTTCAATGGAGTAGATATCTCCTGTCGGTAGATGCTCATCACCGGCGAGTGGATAGTAGTAGCTATAAAGCTTAGGGCGTAAGCCTTCAGCATGACTTGATTGGATAAGATGCAGCTTACCGACTTTTTCACGATTCAGTCTGTGGGTCAGCACGGTTTTGCTATCTGGTGCCCAGTAGACGCTGAGTCGCTGCTTAACCTTAGCGGGATCTTTATTGATAAAGGCTTTTGGATTTTGGTTTTGCACTGCGTAGGGGTAACCCTCAGTGCCATCGAAAGTTAACTGACTGGTGGTGTTAGTGCGGTTATCAGTTAAGTATAGATTCCAATCTTTGACACTTAACGCATAGTTACCATCTGGAGATGAATAGTTGGCTAGTGACGGAGTGTCCGCTTCAACAGGTTTATCACAAACACTGGTGAGTAGGCTGCATTGATAGTCCTGCTTATTGTAGTGAATGGTTAGCTGGTTACTATCAACATCAATGGCGTTAATCTTCAGGTAGAAAGCTGTACTTTCATTATGTCCTATACTGGTTTTTAGCTGTTGATGATCAAATAGCAGCGATATTTGGGCTGTTGCAGGTTCGACTTTGTAATAAGTGTTATTACCTTTGGAATCGACTTCACTGAACCAGAAGTTGCTGCTGTTATTTATCCAGTTAGGCTCAACTGCCAGGTTGCGGACCATCTTATGAACGTTCTTTGGTAAGAAGCGCTCAGCACGTTGATAATCTGCAATAGAAACATTGGTTGTTTGCGGGGCTGTAGGCGTCGTACTGCATGCTGTAAGCATTGCAGAGGCGAGTAAAATCGCTGACTTTCTTATCATTCTATACTCCGTAACTCTATTTTAATCTGTCGCATCAATGACTATAAAGGTATGAGGATACACTGAATGGATAATGTATACACTAATTGTTGCCGAAATGAATACACTGAAAAATAGGGCAAAATAAACGCAATGAGCTTATTAGCAGTCATGCTAAAAGATTTAACAACCCAGTGATGGTGGCTTATGTTGTGTATAGCTTTACAAGCATGCAGAAAATGCTGCTGAATATTTTAGCGTGAAGTATTGCGTTTGGAGATAGCTTTGAAAGAGTTAGACGGCTATTTGCACTTTAGGAGATAAACAATGAGCAGCGTATTAACGCTGCCCATTGTGATCTGGCGTTACCCCGATACAATTTGCTTAAGCACGTTTACGAAGTACCACAATCAGCACGGCAACAACCGCCAAGATCATGCAGTACCAAGCGTGAGTAACCACTTCTAACGGTGATAAGCTGAAGGTTGATGCAACCAATAGTGCTTGTGCACCGTATGGGATTAGACCTTGGATAATACATGAGAATATATCCAAAATACTGGCTGCACGCTTTGGGGTAACACCGTGCTTTTGAGCTAAATCTTTAGCAATATCGCCAGTCACTACTATCGATACAGTATTGTTGGCAACACAAGTATTAGTTGCTGCCACAATACCTGCCATGCCTAGCTCTGATGCGCGGCACGATGCTTCGCCTTTGGCTCTAGAGAAACGAGCAATCAGCTTTTCAATTTGCTTGCTCACAAAGGCCAGCCCACCTTGCTGCTGCATAAGTGCAGCCAAGCCACCCACTAGCATAGATAGAATGAAAATTTCTTGCATGTTGCCAAAGCCAGCGTAAATATCTTGGCCAAACTGAATAACGCCGTAGTCCATGGTCAGTAGCCCTGTAACGCCAGCCAGTAGAATACCCACTGTCAGTACAACAAATACGTTAAGGCCCGCAACTGCCAAGAACAGAATAGTGAGATAAGGGATAACTTTAATGAAGTCTATCTCTTGGGCTGCAACGTCAGCTTGCCCTTGGCCAACTAAAGTAAAGATAATTAGAGTGATAATCGATGCTGGAATAGCAAAGATAAGATTCTCTTTAAATTTATCTTTCATTTCACAGCCCTGAGTACGCGTGGCTGCAATGGTGGTATCTGAAATTATCGATAAGTTATCACCAAACAGCGCGCCAGAGATCACGGCGCCGGCCATAATCGCAAGGTCTATTTGTGCTTCGTTGGCAACACCAAGTGCAATCGGAGCGACTGCTGCAATCGTACCCATTGAAGTACCCATTGCGGTAGCGATAAAGGCGGCAATGACGAAGAAACCCGGCAGTAATAAACTAGAAGGCACTAACGACAAACCAAGTGCAACAGTTGCATCGACGCCACCAGTTGCTTTAGCGACTGCCGCAAATGCTCCCGCTAACAAATAAATCATACACATGGCGATGATATTAGAATGGCCAATTCCTGCTAAAAATGTCTCTATTGATTGGTTTAGCTTTTGCTTAGAGATTAAAATCGCGAAGATGATTGCAGGCAGTATCGCAACTACGCTCGGTAGTTGGTAAAAAGCAAAGTCGACACCTTGTCTTTGAAAGTAAACTCCAGCACCAATAAACAGTGTTAGAAAAAGAAAAAGTGGGGTTAGCGCAAGAAAGGATGGCGCTGTTGCATCAGTTGTTTGAGCTTTTGGGGCGTTACTGGAATTCGTCAATGTTATCTCTCTTATTTTAAATCAGTCATCGAACCACTGTTCCCATCGCCCTCCTAGCTGGAACAAACTGTGCTTTAAATGAATAAACTCACAGAATGGTACATCTCAATAGTTAAGAGGATATGAGATCAAGAGACGTCTGTCAATTTAGACGTCTAGATGTTTTTACTGCCAAAGTGAACGTTTGGTAAAAGTTGTGACATAAGTAGGATTAACCGCTACTTATTTTAGCAAGAACTTAACTTGCCAACATTGAGGGATAAATACAAATGTTTTACCAAGACAAGGTAGATTTTGAGCTATTTAGCGCTGACTTAGATGCTAGAATAGCAGTTCTATTGTCCGTCTAATCTTGAGAGCTACAGATGCACTTAATGCACGTTGATAAACAGACCTACCGGAAAAACACTAATATTGTGATTGCGACATTTGTTGCTAGTCTGGCCATACTGTCGCTGGTTTTTGGATCATTGTTGATTCAGTTATTTGGCGCTCAAGCTTTACCCGATGATGGTTCAACAGGAAACTTTCACCTAAACCTAATTGGCGTGGTGTTATCGTTAGTGGTATGCAGTGCAGTGTTACAAAGCCAAAAAAATAAGCCCTATATGCATGAAGTGTACTACGTGTGGCGCTTAAAGCAGCTGCACAACCAAATTTATCGTAAGCTGGCCAAAATAAAAGTGGCCGCTGAAAACAATGATGTAAATGCGTTCATCATCTTGAGCTTTTACTTTGCTAGTTTGAAGCAAGTTTATGCTCTGGATAACAATACGCTCACTATGTCGACCGTCGAACAAGATCTCAACCAATTAAATGAAAAGATAGCGTCACTGGGCCTAACTATCTCTGCGGTGCAGTTTGAACCTGAGTTATTGAATAAGATCTAATATTGATTATGTCTCAGCTGGGTGGGCTAGCAAATGCTAGCTCACAGTTAGACTGAAGTGAGTTATTTTTAGGCAGAAATTATTACAATAACTTGTGGCAATACGCTCCACTCAGCAGACGATTGCATTAGCTGGATTCAAAATAAAAAAACATTTAGACTTCTAGATGGCTGCTTGCTATGTTGGTATTTCAATTAACTGGAAGAGGGTATGACGGTATGAAACTTGAATCTTTAGCGCTGCACCATGGTTATGAATCTGAAGCGACCACCAAAGCGGCGGCTGTGCCTATCTATCAAACCACCTCTTATACCTTTGATGACACCCAGCACGGAGCGGATCTATTCGATCTTAAAGTGCCGGGAAATATTTATACTCGCATTATGAATCCAACCACTGATGTGCTTGAGCAGCGCCTTGCTGCCATTGAAGGTGGTATTGCTGCATTAGCGTTAGCATCGGGTATGGCGGCAATCACCTATGCAATCCAAGCACTAACTGAAGTGGGTGACAATATTGTCAGTACCAGTCAGCTATACGGCGGCACCTACAATCTATTTGCACACACATTACCAAGGCAAGGTGTTGAAGTCCGCATGGCGGGTTTTGATGAGTTCGAGCAGCTAGATGCACTTATTGATGACAAAACTAAAGCACTTTTTTGTGAATCTATTGGTAATCCAGCTGGCAATATCGTTGATCTACAGCGCTTGGCTGAGATCGCTCATAAGCATGGCGTTCCGCTAATTGTCGATAATACTGTGGCCACTCCTGTGCTATGTAAGCCGTTTGAACATGGCGCAGATATCGTCATTCACTCACTAACCAAATATATTGGCGGTCATGGTACGACTATCGGTGGAGCGATTGTTGATAGTGGTAAGTTTGATTGGGCTGCTCAGCCTAAACGCTTTGCACTGCTTAATGAGCCAGATGCGTCCTACCATGGTGTGGTCTATACCCAAGCTTTCGGTCCCGCTGCGTTTATTGGTCGTTGTCGCGTGGTTCCTTTAAGAAATACTGGCGCTGCACTTGCACCACAAAGTGCATTCTTATTAATGCAAGGGCTAGAAACTTTGGCGTTAAGAATGGAGCGCCATTGTGAAAATGCGCTGGCTTTAGCCGAGTATTTACAGGCGCATCCTAAAGTGAGCTGGGTGAATTACGCTGCGTTGGCGAATAGCCCTTTTCATGATAATTGCTACAAAATTACTGGCGGTAAGGCCTCTGGCATTATTAGTTTTGGTATTAAGGCGGCTAATGGCAAAGTAGCCGGTGGGCAGTTTATTGATGGACTAAAAATGATTTTGAGACTGGTTAATATTGGTGATGCCAAATCACTCGCATGCCATCCCGCTTCAACAACCCATAGGCAGCTCGATGCCGCTGAACTGGCAAAGGCTGGGGTGTCGGAAGATTTAGTGCGGATCTCCGTGGGCATTGAACATATTGACGATATCATTGCCGATGTCGAGCAAGCCTTAGAGCAAGCTTGTTAACTTGGTCACATTTCAGTTAAAAGGTTAGCTTGCAGGCTAATCTTGTCGCTATGGCCGCAGAACATTAGTTAGGTAGTTGGGGTAACTAGTGATGTGGCCAATCCGCAGTGATTTAATGTCTTCGAAGGGGATTGATAGATATTTATCATAGTGTTGACTATGTCATTATTTTATATTAAAAAGCGTTAATTCAAGTTACCAAGTTCACAATTTTTTTGCATGTGCTACTCTGCAATTTACTACTCAAAAAGAGTTAAGTTTAAAGAGCTGTAAAATGCATAAAAAAATAATAATCGCGATCATATTTTCTGTTTTTATGGCATTTTTTTCCGTTGCGAATGCGAGTACTGCATTGCAGCAGTTAGAAACTAAGTTTAAAGATAACTTTCCAGAAACGGCGCTATCAATACTTAACAGTGCTGACATCAATAAAAGTGAGCTAACTGCACACGAACGTGCGCGCTTGTACTTCCTTTATGGGCAAGCTTATGAGAAGGCTCGTCAGCTAGAGTTAGCGATTGAAAGTTATGACAAAGGAATTGCTGAAGTTGAGTTTCTGCCTATTTCAGACATACTGATCGACAGTTATTTAGAGCGTTCATTTTCAGTCTACCTGCAGACTAACGATCCCGCTGCCTACTGTGTTGACCGTCGTAAAGCGCTTGACTACGCGCGGCAACATGACAATCAAGAATTGCTTGCTAAGACCCTGACTCAAAACGCTTATTGTTATTACACTGCGACCACTGTGAATGAAGGGATTGCGCTGCTCGATGAAGCCATGGTCATTGTTGATAAAGGTGAGCAGCTAGATGTCCACCGAAAAGCTGTTATTTATAATGCCACAGGCTCCTTATACCGCACTGCAGGCTTACATAAACGTGCTTACGACAATTTTAACAAAGCTTATGAAACTTGGAAAACAGTCGACGATAAAGAAGACATGTTTAACATGCAGCATAATATGATTAGCTCAGCAATTAAGTCTGGTGATTGGGATAATGCTAAAGTTAATATCGCTGCACAGTTTACCTTAGCTGAACAAGCTCCTGAGTTTAAAGATTTTTACTTTTTTGCCTATCTAAATGCTGGCCGAGTAGCACTAGGGACCTTCGACTACCCACTTGCTGTCTCTCATCTCGAACAAGCCGTTGCCTTTAAAGATACCACTCAAGAGCGCTATTTTGTCACCAGCAGCCATCTGTTTTTGGCATTAGCGTATATGCGAACCGGTGAGGTAGAGAAAGCGGCTAATATGGCGGCTATTTTTAAACAAGATAAGCGCTTCCCTGCCAATATGACCAGCATGGCGCTCACTGCCGATGCCATTTTGGCATTCGACAATCGTGACTACTTAGATGCAGTCAATACCTTGTTAAAGATTATCGATGAAGAGCGTGAAAACAATAAAACCATTATTAATAACAAAGTTATAGACGCGGCGCTGGAGCACAACGCTAAACTGGCAGAGTTCGAGAATATGTTATTAGCGAATAAGCTCGAGCTCAAGGAGCTGAGCTTGAAAGCCGCCACAGATAAAGAGCGCATCAGTGAACTTAAGCTCAGTATCTATTTTTTAGTGGCTGTGGTGCTATTAGCGGCAATAATCTTCCTGCTACATTCTCGAAAAGTGTTTATGGGTCGCGCCCAAACTGATTATCTGACCGGTATTGCCAACCGAGGCTATACCTTTGTCGCGGGTGATAAAATTCTCGAAAAAGCGATTAAGAAAAAGCAGTCTGTATCGGTGATCATTTTTGATATTGATAACTTTAAAAGCATTAATGATCAATATGGTCATCACATTGGTGATCTTACCATTCAAGCTACAACTAAACGAATTCAACGCTGGCTTAAAGAGCAAGATCTTCTTGGGCGAATTGGGGGGGAAGAGTTCCTTATTATTTTACCTGATACCAGTGGAGAAGAAGCTGCTGCTATTTCTGAACGGATCCGCAGCGCCGTAGCGTCACAGCCTTTTCAGTTTGATGAGATCAAATTAGAGCTAACCATTAGTTTAGGTATAGCTGTTTTACATGAACAAGCGACTACGCTGAGTGAGCTCGTTATTGAAGCAGATAAAGCGCTCTATAAAGCCAAGTTCTCGGGCAAGAATAAAGTCTACCTCGCTTGGCAGCGTGCGGAAAACAGCTGAATTCTAACTGGTAATAGCAAGACAGCCTAGTTCTGAGGCTGTCTTACCTTTGCGCTACTGTTGCAGCATCGCTAACTGACTACACTCAGCTGTAAACCTGCTATCTATTATTGCTCCCTTTCGCTATCAACTTGTATTTCCGATATTATTTGCTATGTTTTTTGTTTGGCGAGTGCTGTTATTGCAGTGAGCATTGCATTTCAAGATCATGGACAGCAGAAGTACGCTTTACCGCAAATGGATAATAAGCCAAGGTTGGAGATATTATGAAAAAAGCGCTAGCAATTCTGCCCCTTGCCACGTTGGTTTTCGTGCCGACAAGTTCGGCGATTGAGGTATTTAAAGATGATAAGAACGCATTTGAAGTCGGTGGTTTTGTCGATGCCCGTATCATTGATACTCAAGGTGTTACCGAAGTCGTAAATGGTAGCTCCAGAATTAATTTCGGCTTTACTAGAGATATGTCTGGTGACTGGAAAAGTTACGTTAAATTAGAGTGGGGCGTCAATCCCTTTGGTAATGCAACTATATCCTATAGTAGTGAGAGTAATTTCGAGACTCAAAGTGGCGACTTTCTGAATAACCGTCTAGGGTATGTTGGTATTAGTCACGACGATTATGGCTCTATCGCCATAGGTAAACAATGGGGTGCATGGTACGACGTTGTCTACAATACAAACTATGGTTTTGTTTGGGACGGTAATGCATCTGGGACTTATACTTACAATAAGTCAGATGGTGCCATTAATGGTGTGGGTCGTGGTGACAAAATTATCCAATATCGCAATGCTTGGGGTGATTTAAGTATAGCGTTGCAGATGCAGCTTAAGAGTAGCATGACGGATATTGCTGATGATGGCAGCAATAACCCTAATCGATTGGTATCAACTGAATACGATAATACTTATGGTGTTGGCTTAACCTATCAAGCGACTGACCAGCTAGTGATTACCGCAGGTGGTAATATCGGTGAACCAGAGGGGACGACGGCAAGTGGTCGAGTGATCTCTGAGACTGACTATATTTACGGTTTTGGGCTAACCTGGGGCAGTTGGGATGAGCATGGTTTTTATGCGGCGATGAACCTCAACCAAAATGAGTTCCACGACACCGATAACCTAGGCCGTTTTTTGCAAGAGTCGGTTGGTCTAGAGACCTTAGCATCTTACTTTCTAGATAATAATTTTAAGCTAATGGCTTCATACAATATTTTGGAGGCTGGAGATGCCTATGAAGCGGCACATCCTGGTGATGTCTTTAAGCGACAGTTCGCCGTTGCTGGGCTGCATTATGTATGGGATAACAGCTTGGTATTGTACTTAGAAGGTCGCGTCGACTTTAGTGATTTCAGCAGTGATAATCCAGAAAATGAAGCGAAGCAATCAGTTTCAGAAGATGATGGTGTCGCCATTGGTATTCGATATGTTATGTAAGCACTAAAAACTAAAAGATAGGGCTTATCAAGCCGATTAGTTTGATAAGCCTTTTTTATTATTGGATTATTTAAGGCGGAAAGTGACTTCAACTCTATCTTGGATCGTCACTTGCCCCTGTTGATAGCTTTTGGCCACGTTGTAGTTGTCGCTTTCAGCGCTCATTCTCATCATTATCGGCTGCACCGGACGTTGGTCAAAGTAACGGATGTGCCAAACTCCATTGAGATCTTCACCAAAACCTGCGGCTAATTCAGCCGCTTTTTGTTGGGCATCTTTAATCGCTGCCAACCTTGCTTGTTTTATATATTGTGCCTCTTTGCTCGATTTCAGCGCAATGTGATTGATACGATTAATGCCTTGTTCGAGAGCACTATCTAAAATACTGTTAAGCTCGCTGAGGTCATTAACAGTGACGCTTACGCGGCGATTGGCACTGTAGCCTATTAGTTTATTAAGCTGACCTTTTTCGTAATGATATTGTGGTTGAAGATTGATATTGGCACTTTGAATAAGTTTGCGGCTAACACCTGCTTTTTGTAAGCGGGCAATGAATTTTGCGACAGCTATATCCGATTGTTTTTTGGCTGCCTGTGCCGTTTCTGCTTTGATAATCACTTCGACGTTAACGTCTGCCATATCGGCTTCAACTACAATATTGCTGCTACCGATAGTTTCAAGGTGTGGGAAATTGACCTCGGCAGCCAATGTTGGCGCCGCGAGGCTTGCTGATAGAATTAGACTGGAGATTACTGCCGCGATTGTTGATTTATTCATGATGACTCCAAAAGTTGGCTGGTATTTGCCAAGAGGTAATTGAGTTGTTGTGAGTTATAAACGGCGGTGATTTGAAAAAGGGTTATATTTTTTTGATATTTAAATATTATTGGGGGTTCAATGCTCAACACTCGGTATTTAATTGCTTTTTTACAGTGATTTACTTTATGCATCATGTCCATTACAAACCATTGGCTATACTGATTACTTCAACCAAAAGGAGTAAAGCAATGCAGCGCATTTTATTCGTAATGATACTTTTGCTAAGTACAGTATGTGCCAATGTAGCAGCCACTGAGCGACCAGATTCAGGAAAAATGTTAGCTAAGCTGACTGAAGAACTAAAGCTAACAGGTGAGCAGCAAGCAGAAACAGAAGTTGTGATGGGATTATTTCATGATGAGATGAAACTACTGCACGAAAGTGAGGGCAGTCGCCGCGATAAAGGCAAGAAAATGAAGGCTGCCGCTGAGACTAGAGATAGTCAAATGCAACAGATTTTAGATGAATCGCAATTTGAACAGTATCAAAATATGGTCGCCGAAATGCGCGAAAAGATGAAGCAGCGAAGAAAGTAGCCCTTAGGTAAACTGCTCTTTGAAAACCACCTGTGCAGCAGACTTTGTTTGCTGCCAACCTTTCTGTTTAAGTTCTGGTTCATCGAGAAATTCATCAACGTAGCCGATACATAAATAGCCAATTAACTCAGAAGCAGCCGGTGCATTGAGAATATCCTTAATCTTCAGAGGGTCTAAAATACTGACCCAGCCAACCCCTATGTTGAGTGAGCGGGCCGTTAACCACAGGTTTTGAATCGCGCAAACCACACTGAACTTGCCCATCTCTGGCATACTCGTTTGGCCTAACACGGCTTCTGTACTGGGCTGATAAAATACCGCTAGATTGATGGGCGCCTCAATAATTCCTTCAAGCTTTAGTGTGTCATATTGAGCTCGTTTATCGCCACTAAATTGCTGGCTGCCAGAAGCATTTTCTTCGCTGAAGGTTTGTTGAACTGCTTTTTTGGTCGCTAAGTCTCTGATAACCACAAATTGCCAAGGTTGTGAATATCCCACTGAGGGCGCCAACATCGCTGCATTTAGCAGTGAATCAATTATTGCTTGAGAAACCGGCTTATCGTTAAAACGGTTGCCGCGTACATCGCGCCTAAGGCGAATGATATCAGCCAATATTTGGCTATCGCTTTCACTAAATAATTGACTCATTTGGTTTCCATTTATGCTAAGGGGTCATTCGTTGCGAATAAAAAACGTGCCTTTGTAGGCACGTTATTGAGTATACTCAGATAGACAACTGCTAGGTTAGTCTGATTATGTATTATACCAATTGCATTAAGTATTTGACCCGTTCAGAGCCCCCCAGCCTTTTCAATTCAAAGCGCATTGGTAAAGAAATGGTTGTTCCCTTTTAAGCCAATGCAAAGCAGAAGTGGAAAGACTGAGGAGCTCACGTAGTGCGGGTTTCAAAACGCTGTATGATTCGCGATGGGATTTGGATATAGAATAACTACTAGCTCAAATCCCACTACTTTCCTACAGCGTTTTGAATTCCCGCTGAATGGTCAAACTTTTAATGCAATTGGTATTAGTCTTCAGTTTTACTAATTTATCGCCATTGAAATGAAGTAGCCGACAAATGTGGCAGTCACCACGCCGATAAAGCCCGGCACGATAAAGCTGTGATTTAAGACATACTTGCCAATGTGGGTAGTGCCCGTTCTGTCGAAACTAATCGCTGCTAAGTCACTTGGGTAAAATGGGAAAAAGAAGTAAGCATAACAAGCCGGTAATACACCGATTAATACCGGTGCTGGGATCCCTAAAGAGAAACCTAATGGCAGCATGATTGTTAAAGTAGCGGCTTGGCTTTTTAAAAACACCGAAGCGACAAACATCGCAATCGCAAACGACCAAGGATGTGCATGTACTATGTCGCTAACAGATTCAATCAAGTAACTCTTGTGGTAACCGATAATTGTGTCACTTAACCATGCGATACCGAAGATAATAATGACCGCGGTCATCCCGGCAATAAACACGTTACTGTTGACGATCTTCTTGGGATCAACCTTGGTGGCTAATAAGATAAGCGCGCCGACAGAGAGCATCATAAATTGAATCGCCACCGACATTTTAACGCCTTCAGGCAGTAATTCTTTACTGAACATTGCCAATCCAATGACAGCAAGGATCCCCAATAAGAATATGCTTAGTCCTTTCTTGGCAATGCTGTCACTCTTAGCCGCATCGCTGGTTTCAATATCAGGGTCAATTAAGCTATTTTTAAACTCTTCATCTAACAGGCGAGCTTGAAATTCTTCATCTTTATCAAGATCTTTACCGCGCGTTAAACTCCATGCTGAAGCGACTAACACCCCGATTAGCGTAGAAGGGATAGTGACTAGCAACACATCCACTAAGCTGATATCGAGGTTATTTTCCATCGAGGTCGCAATAACAACGGCGGCAGCGGCGGCGATTGGACTGGCAGTGATCCCCATTTGTGATGCAACAGTTGCAATCGCAAGTGGCCGCTCAGGTCGAATACCTTTCTTGTATGCGACATCGTAGATGACTGGCAACAACGGATAAACCGAGTGACCAGTACCAACCAGCACTGTGAGTGAATAGGTACATAGGGGCCCGAGAAATACGATTTGATTCGGATGTTTACGCAGGAGTTTTTCTGCATAACGCACGAGTAGCTTAAGCCCGCCAGTCGCTTCAAGTGTCGCAGAAGCGGCGACTACCGCTAAAATGATCAACATAACGTTGATGGGAGGAGACCCTGGAGCAATGCCAAATACAAAGGCGAGAACCGACACTCCTAAGCCGCCTAAAAGACCAAAGGCAACACCGCCATGGCGGATCCCGACAAAGATGACAGCCAGTAATAACAGCATATGTACGAAAAACATAAGGTATCCCTTCTAGTGATGTACTAAATTGTGTTTCTACAACAAATGGTGGTTATGCGTTAGAAAATGCCCTGCAATAGCTAACTTATACCGTATGTTATCTACTGCTTAAATAGTGACGGTACAGCAAGGTGATAAGCCGCATTGTTCTGCCACTATTTATAGAAAAAATGTGAGCCCTGCACTTTTAATTAGAGACTAAATCGTTGCGTTAATATTGGGCAGTTAACAGTTAGGTGAATTTTAAAGTCTTTCAATAAAATGGTAGGAGAGTAAGGGGCTGTTGATCTCTCGAGCTTGGTTTATTTTTGCATGCAACCCTTTTAGGGCAAGGCTTGAGCGATGATGCATAGCGAGCAGACTGAAAAGCGCGTAACGCAGTAATAAAAACATTGAAAGATCAACAACCCCTTGTCAGCAGGCCGGAGATAGCCTGCTGTAGGGGAGGATATTATCGGATCAATAATAGCGGAACTGTGCTTTTTAACAGCACTTGTGTGGTGTTACTGCCAACAAAATACTGTCTTAATTTTGAGTGGCCGTAGGCACCCATTACAATCATTCCGAGCTGTTGTTGCTGTTGATAATCGAGTAATGCTGTATCGACATGGCCCGTTAATACCCGCTCGGTCACTCTTACTCCAGCATCTTTCAGCTGTCTTGATGCCTGTTTAAAAGCTGTAGTTTGATCGCCTGAGCCATTAATCATCACAAGATGACATTCGAGCCCTGTAAGCAAAGGAGTATTTTTTGCTTTTTCAATCAACTTGTCGCTGGTTGCGCTACCGTCAAAGGCAATCATGTATGAGCTAGGTGTAGCAAAGGTTTCACTGACCACCAAAGTGTGTGCTTTAATGCTTCTAACAACGCTTTCTAGCTGAGAACCAATAGCTTTTGAGGCACTATGTCCTTCACCTGAGCGGCCAATAACTAATACCCTTAGTTGATGTTCAATATCACAGAGCGTTTCAAGTAAGCTACCATGACGTTGTAATTTATAGATCTCATCAACGCCCTTTACATGCGCTAACTCTTCAGCATCGTTGAGTAGCCGCTTTCCATGTTTCAGTGCTACTTTACTGCGAAGTTCATCGAGCTCAACCAGTTCATTGAGCAACTCTTCTTGACTGCCAATGCCTATTTGTCCTGATAATTCACTGACCACCGGTCTCGCTGTTCTATCAAGCACGTGCAGAAGAGTTAGTGGTGCTTTGACTTTTTGCGCAACCCAAGCACTGGCTTCACAGGTGGCTAGTGTTAACTTAGAGCCATCGATACATGCAACTATATTTTTCATCTGTCTTATCCTTAATGTCCAGCCAGTAGTCTTTCAGCTTCTTCAGGTTTGTCGTGTACACCAAATTTATCGACGATGGTACGAGTCGCTTTGTTCATGCCAATGAGGTTAACTTGAGTCCCTTCACGGCGAAACTTAATCACTACCTTGTCTAATGCGGATACCGCGGTCACATCCCAAAAATGTGCAGCAGACAGATCGATGCTGACCGATTCTAAAACCTGTTTAAAATCAAGTGAATCAATAAATTTATCTGCGGATGCAAAAAACACCTGGCCGATAACACGATACTCACAGCTGTCATTTTCAAAATTGTCACTCTTTACCACCATCATGCGACTAATTTTATTGGCGAAAAATAGCGACGCCAGTAGTACACCAACAAATACACCTATGGCGAGGTTATGAGTCGCCACTACCACGACAACAGTCGTCAGCATGACAATGTTGGTCGACAGTGGATGTTTCTTCATGTCGATGACTGAGCGCCAAGAGAAGGTACCAATAGCCACCATTATCATGACGGCGACTAAGGCAGCCATCGGGATCTGTTTTAGCCAAGGGCCAAGAAACACTACCATTATCAGCAAGAAGATCCCCGCCGAAAAACTGGATAGACGTCCACGGCCACCAGATTTGATGTTAATCATCGACTGACCAATCATGGCACAACCTGCCATGCCACCGAGTAAACCCGTTGATATATTGGCAATCCCTTGTCCCTTACATTCGCGATTTTTATCACTGCCGGTATCGGTAAGGTCATCGACAATGGTTGCGGTCATCATTGACTCTAGCAGTCCTACAACAGCAAGTCCTAGAGAGTAAGGTAATACAATCAGTAACGTATCCAAGTTTAGTGGTACATCCGGCCATAAGAATATCGGTAAGGTATCGGGTAAGTCGCCCATATCGCCTACAGTGCGTATATCAATATCGAAGAGCATCGCAAATGCTGTTAAGCCAACAATACAAACTAAAGGGGAGGGCACAATTTTGCCGATAACCGGTAAATAGGGAAACAGGTAGATAATCGCTAGCCCTGCCAATGTCATAGCGTAGACATGCCAAGTGACATTGCTGAGTTCAGGAAGTTGCGCCATAAAAATGAGTATTGCGAGCGCATTGACAAATCCGGTGACTACCGAGCGGGATACAAAGCGCATCAGATCGCCAAGCTTTAAATAACCTGCAAGGATCTGTAGTAAGCCGGTTAACACTGTTGCTGCGAGTAAGTATTGCAAGCCATGCTCTTTGACTAGCGTAACCATTAGCAGTGCCATCGCGCCAGTTGCCGCTGAAATCATCCCAGGACGAGCGCCTGTAAAGGCAATAACTACTGAAATACTGAATGAGGCATAAAGGCCCACTTTGGGGTCGACACCAGCAATAATCGAAAAAGCGATAGCTTCTGGGATCAGCGCTAAGGCAACAACGATACCGGCGAGCATGTCGCCACGAATATTAGATATCCAATCAATTTTGAAATTTTTAAACATTGAACTCTCAGTTTACGCACGGCAGTTCGCACCAGAGGTAAGGCTGGAGTGTAATGCGTGCTTTTTTGATAAAATTTTGGCGCGGAAAATTGCCGTAGTGATTCGACAACGAATTAACAAGCGCAAAGAATTAAGTGTGATACTTAGTTAGCAATGAAAGCTATAGGGAGGGCAGAGCGTTAGGGCGGCGTCATTAGCACAGTGAGTAATTTCCTCTAGATCAATTTTTGGCTGAATATTACACCTAATAAGGTGTCGCTTGTGTGATCAAGATCACGCTAGAGTCGTTTCAAATTTATGCCAAGCCTCGCTGGCATAGCCGTTTAGGCGTTTATGGTTGAGAAGGTGGCGTTGTAAATTCAGCAGTTAAACCGCTTCAACATCTTACTGAATTAGCAATCTTGTGTTTGAGTGAGTTTAAACCATAGTTAACTGACAAATAGCCGCGCAATTGGTTAGAATAAAGCAGGTTTTTAAATTCAGAGTGACCGCTATGCACGTACATATATTAGGGATTTGTGGCACCTTCATGGGCGGCCTTGCGCTGCTAGCAAGAGCTGAAGGGCACAAAGTGACAGGCAGTGATGCCAATGTATACCCGCCGATGAGCACTCAACTAGAAGAACAAGGGATTGAGCTTATTCAAGGCTTTGACCCATCTCAATTAGGACTAGGTGAAGATGATGCGCCTGATCTTGTGGTGATAGGCAATGCGATGAGCCGTGGTAACCCTTGTGTAGAAGCTGTGCTCAATAGAGGTCTTAAGTATACTTCTGGCCCACAATTTTTAGCGGAACATATTCTCGCTGAGCGCTGGGTACTGGCGGTTTCTGGTACTCATGGCAAAACCTCAACCGCTAGCATGTTAGCTTGGATTTTAGAAGATTGCGGCTATGAACCTGGCTTTTTAATTGGTGGTGTGCCGCAGAACTTTGGCGTATCAGCCCGTCTTGGAGGCTCACCATTTTTTGTGGTGGAAGCCGATGAATACGACAGCGCATTTTTCGATAAACGTTCCAAGTTTGTACATTACCAACCACGCACCTTAGTGATCAATAATCTTGAATTTGACCATGCCGATATTTTTGATGATCTTAAAGCGATCCAGTGTCAGTTTAATCACGTAATACGTACCGTTCCCGGTGAAGGCAAAGTCATTTGGCCTGCAGATAGCCAAAGTGTGCAGCAAGTTATTGAGCTGGGGTGTTGGAGCGAACAAGAGATGTATCATCTCAACTCCGCTGCAACAGGTTGGTACGCCACTAACCTTAGTGAAGATGGCCATGAGTTTGAAGTGTTCTTCGATGGTGAGTTACAAGGGGTTGTTGATTGGCAGCTGATTGGTCAGCACAACATTGAAAATGCAGTAATGGCAATCGCAGCTGCTAGGCATGTGGGGGTTAAGCCTGATGCCGCTATTGAAGCTCTGGTTAAGTTTGCACCGCCAAAACGCCGCATGGAGCTGATTGGTTGTGTAAATGGTGTCGAAGTTTATGATGACTTTGCTCATCACCCAACAGCGATAACCACCTCTTTGGCTGGTATGCGCGCCAAAGTGGGTAACGGAAAAGTGACGGTTATTTTAGAACCGCGTTCAAACACCATGAAAAGCGGTGTGCATAAAGACACTTTAGCCACTTCTCTGGCCCTAGCCAGTAACGCATACCTTTACCAAGCGGGTAATATCGATTGGGATATAAACGCTGCCATGAGCACTGCAGCAATACCTGTTGAGGTATTATTCGATATTGATGAGATTATAGCCAAAGCCGTAGCCCTAGCTGGCAGTGGAGATACTATCATTGTGATGAGCAATGGTGGCTTCGGTGGCCTACACCAAAAGTTACTTGCTCAGCTAAATGATAAAGCTAGCCACTAACATAGCGATTAAAATAGGTAATAGATTAAGCATGAGTGTCACATATCAAAAAGCAGATAAGTCTATCAGTTTAGCTTGGACCGGCGCCTCTGGTGCACCTTATGGTTTGAGGTTGTTGGAGATCCTGCTTAAGAGCGATTACCAAGTTTTCTTGATGATCTCATCTGCCGCCAGAGTGGTACTCGCCACAGAACAAGGTTTGCAGTTAAGCGCCAATAGTGACAAGGCTAAAGCGCAGCTACTTGCGCAGTTTGGCGATGTGGCCGGAGAGCTCATTGTATTGGGTAAAGAGGAGTGGTTTTCACCGCCTGCATCTGGCTCTGCTGCACCTAAGCAGATGGTCATCTGTCCCTGTAGTACCGGGACTTTAGCCGCTGTTGCCACTGGGATGAGTAATAATTTACTTGAACGAGCAGCGGATGTTGTAATAAAAGAGCGTGGCCAATTAATTCTAGTTCCAAGAGAAACTCCTTTTAGCGCCATACACTTAGAGCATATGTTGTCGCTTTCTCGGCTCGGGGCTACCATCATGCCTGCTGCGCCAGGCTTTTATCATAATCCCAAATCGATTGAAGATCTGGTAGACTTTATGGTCGCCCGGATTTTAGACCATTTGGGCGTCGACCATGCATTAACGAATCGTTGGGGTTATGAGAAGCATAATCGCAATGACATCGACTATTGAGAGTTTTATGAAACACACCACTGAAGTGATGATCTCTGCTGAAGAGATCGATCAAAAATTGGATATTTTGGCTGAGCAAATTAACGCTCATTACGCCGATAGTGACCGCCTGTTGATGGTAGGTCTGCTTAAAGGTTCTGTTGTATTTATGGCAGATCTTTGTCGACGTATTAAAGGCCACGTAGAGATCGATTTTATGTCGGTATCGAGTTATGGCAATGCCATGACAAGTAGCCGCGACGTAAAAATCCTTAAAGACGTGCAGTCCGAGATTCAGGGGCGTGATGTACTGATTGTTGAAGATCTTATCGACTCAGGTAATACCTTAAATAAGGTACGTGAGATGTTACTTATCCGCGAACCAAAAAGTTTAGCCTTATGTACGCTGCTTGATAAACCAGAGCGTCGTGAAGTCAATGTACCTGTCGACTTTATCGGCTTTACCATTCCTGATGAGTTTATTGTTGGTTATGGTATCGACTATGCGGAGCAGTATCGTAACCTGCCTTACATCGCAAGAGTCGTTCCACTAGAAGACTAATTTTGTCTCTTTAGCTTTAATCTAGTTTCAATGCTGTTTGGCGTTAAACCTAGATTGAAGTTGGGAGCGCAATGTAAATTATTGACTCCCGCATTTGCGGGAGTTTTTTTATTGATTCAGATTGATTGGAATAACCATGGCAAACACCGAAGCCGCCTTAGTTATTGACTCCCTAAAGAAAACCTACAAAGGCGGAGTTGAAGCAGTAAAGGGCATTAGTTTAACCGTTAACAAGGGTGATTTTTTTGCACTGCTTGGGCCAAACGGAGCTGGTAAATCAACAACGATTGGTGTGATTAGCTCCTTAGTGCAAAAAACTTCAGGCAGCGTGTCTGTGTTTGGACACGATATTGATAAAGAGCTTGAACTGGCCAAACTCAGTATTGGTTTAGTGCCGCAAGAGTTCAATTTCAATCAGTTTGAAACCGTACAACAGATAGTTGTTAATCAGGCTGGCTACTACGGCGTAAAGAAAGAGGTGGCGCTACAACGTGCTAAAAAGCATTTAAGTCAGCTTGACCTATGGCAAAAGCGTGATAGCCCTGCAAGAGCCTTATCTGGTGGCATGAAGCGTCGTTTGATGATTGCTCGCGCGCTGATGCATGAACCACAGCTTTTGATATTAGATGAACCAACCGCAGGCGTAGACATTGAGCTTCGTCGTTCTATGTGGACATTTTTGACTGAACTGAATGAGCAAGGTGTGACGATTATCCTCACCACTCACTATTTGGAAGAAGCAGAAATGCTATGTCGTAATATCGGCATTATCGACAAAGGTGTGCTGGTGGAATGCACCACGATGAAGTCACTGCTGAGTCGATTGAACATGGAAACGTTTATTCTTGATCTCGCTGGTGATCTGACGGCTAAACCTGAGTTGTTAGAGATTGAATGCCGTCTTAGCGATCCGCATACGTTAGAAGTCGATGTCGCTAAAGATCAGAGCTTGAACGATGTGTTTGTGCAATTGAATAAACTTGATATTCAAGTGTTGTCTATGCGCAATAAAGCTAACCGTCTAGAAGAGTTATTTGTCGAGCTGGTAGAGAAGGGCAAAATGGCCGGAGATCAACAATGAACATGAAAGCGCTGTATTTTACAGCTTTTAAAAGCATCTTAACGAAAGAGATAAACCGTTTTACCCGCATCTGGGTGCAAACCTTAGTACCGCCAGCCATTAGCATGACCTTGTATTTTTTAATATTTGGTAACTTAGTTGGCAAGCGTATTGGTGAGATGGGCGGTGTATCTTACATGGAGTTTATTGCCCCTGGTTTAATCATGATGGCAGTCATCACCAGTTCATACTCTAACGTGGCATCTTCCTTTTTTAGTGCAAAGTTTCAACGTAACTTAGAGGAGCTTATTGTCGCTCCTGTGCCGCACTATGTGATTATTGCTGGCTATGTGGGTGGCGGAGTTGCCCGCGGCCTCTGTGTGGGCACGATAGTGACCTTAGTGGCACTGTTCTTTGTCGATATCAGCATACAACATGTAGGATTAGTTGCTATTACGGTATTTTTAACCGCAGTATTGTTTGCCTTAGCTGGCTTAATCAATGCGGTTTTTGCCAAGAGTTATGACGATATTAGTATTGTTCCGACCTTTGTTTTAACGCCGCTCACTTACCTTGGTGGTGTGTTTTACTCGTTGTCTTTGTTACCAGACTTTTGGCAAGGAGTGTCAGCGCTAAACCCTGTGGTTTACATGATCAACGTATTCCGCTTTGGCTTTTTGGGCTATGCGGATATGAGTGTACCTTTGTCTGTTGCTGTGATGGTTGGCTTCTGTATCGGCTTCTGGAGCCTAGCTTATTACCTAATTTCACGTGGTATCGGTTTAAGAACTTAGCGGATTAGCTCATTGTCTAGTCCTAAAATAG
>NZ_JBFRIY010000004.1:0-126479 GCF_041468565.1 Shewanella sp. 10N.286.54.B9 | reverse complement strand
GTAACAAGTTACTCGCGCTATTAAGCCTATGAATGCGCTGCATTCAAAACTGGCCTTCTTCGCCCCCATTTATCCCCTGCGGGGGTAATAGAGAGTAGGTCATTTCCAGGCGGCTAATACAAGAAAGCCCGTTGCTAACGCAACGGGCTTTTTTACATCTGCGATTTGAGTCAGTTAATCTACTGGCTGTAGACCTTAGCGATGCATTAAATACCTGTGTGGCAGATATGCCCTAGTAATAATTAGTTGTTTATCAGTCACTTTCGAAATATAAGAGATGAATGCCCTTTGCCTAAGTAACGGGCCTTTTGCGTTTAATACGTTTTATTGAACAAGCTGCATGATAGTTGTGTGGTTTATATCTCTTCTCAAGTGTCAAAGTGCTTAGCTTTGGAGTGGTCATGCTGTGTTTGTG
The DNA here is from genome assembly GCF_041468565.1 of Shewanella sp. 10N.286.54.B9. Lineage (NCBI taxonomy): Bacteria > Pseudomonadati > Pseudomonadota > Gammaproteobacteria > Alteromonadales > Shewanellaceae > Shewanella > Shewanella sp. 10N.286.54.B9. The sequence goes on along the minus strand of NZ_JBFRIY010000004.1, from coordinate 126,064 downwards.
GATATGCTGCTAGAGCGGCCTCGGCGTAGCTTTAGTCTGGTTACTTATAACTATTGTTTGTCTGTTATCTACATCGATAGTTTAAGGGTTATACCAATTCCATTAAGGATATACTTAGTCCAGAGCTTTCTCATAGCTTTCAATTCAAGGCGCATTGTAGAAGAAATGGTTATTCCCTTTTGAGACAATGCAACGTAGCAGTGAAAGTCCTGAGGAGCTCACAACGTGCGGCTGATATTTAAGGTATGGGGAATCACTTTATAGAGCGCATGTGACCTTCGATATACGACTAAATCGTCTATTTTTTACCATACAAAATAAGGCAATCCGGCGCTCCTTGGCAGTCAGATTTAGGAGGTACGAAACCAAGGATGGTCGAAGGTAGAGTAATGCAGGAGCAATTATCGAGATCGAAGCAGGATGCCAGAGCCGAGAATAACGATTAGCGATAAGCGACTTACTTGTCTAAATTGATTTTAACTCCCGCTGAATGAACAACTCTTTAATGGAGCTGGTATTAGCATTATAGGGGCGCTAGTTATATTGTGGTCGTGGCGAAAGCAGTCCTGCAGTATACATGGTTAATTGTATTGTGGGAGATGAGTGACTTGGTGGAAAAGTACTAAGGGTGGGTTATTGCGTTTACAAAAGATAAAGCCGCCAAGAGACGGCCTTAATGTCGCGGTGATTAGCTTAAGTAGCTCGCCGAAGTATAACCAGTATCGAAAGGCTTAAACTCCAGAGTAATCCAGCTGTCGCCAAGCTTCGTAGCTGATAATCGCAACAGCATTAGAAAGATTTAGACTGCGACTCGTAGACATCATCGGAATTCTAAGTCGTTGCTCAGTGGGTATGGCATCTATTATCTCTGCAGGCAAGCCACGACTCTCTGGTCCAAAAAGCAACACATCATCTTGTTGAAAGGTTAATTCTGAATGCGGGCGACTGCCTTTAGTAGTACAAGCCATAATTCGTTTGCCTTGCATTGCTTCGAGAAACGATTCGAAATCTTTATGGTGAGTAACCTTTGCCAAGTCAGCGTAGTCTAAACCAGCACGACGTAACTTTTTATCTTCCAAGTCAAAACCTAAAGGCTCAATGAGGTGCAGTTGGCAGCCGTTATTAGCGATGAGTCTTATTATATTACCGGTATTTGGTGCTATTTCCGGTTCGTAAAGTGCTATATGAAACATGCGGGCCTGCCTAAATTTAAGAGCTGAGATCTACTCCAACCGTAAGTATTGGTTAGTAAATAAATTGAACATCTACTCACTTGATTGATACGAGACACTAAGCGCTTTTATTTGATCATTATTCAAAGAGTAAAACATTATACGGCAAACAATGGGGTGCTGAAAATAGCGTCGTGACGTGAGTTTGCTCGTATATCTGAGTTAGCTCGATATGCACAAAACTCAATTAGGTCTATATTGCACTATATTAGAGCTCCCTCCACTAATAGGCACTATGATGGATATCGCTAAACTCTCACGGATCAGTATGAAGCATTTAATCACCTTGCATGTGATGCTTGATACGCTAAGTGTAACAGCAAGTGCTAAGCGGTTATGTTTAAGTCCTTCTTCTGTCAGTAAGACATTGAGCCAACTACGGCAGAGCTTAGATGATGAACTTTTCTATCGTCACGGCAATAAGTTGGTGGCAACGCCTTTAGCACGGCGTTTAGGCCCGAATGTCCATCAAATCATTCATGATATGAATCTGCTAATAACGCAGGAGGCGTTTTCTGCAGCCGAATATGAGGGGCGTTTTTCATTAGCTATGCGTGAAAGTACGTTTGAGTTGGTTGCAGCCAAACTAGTGGCAGATGTGCTGCAACAAGCCCCGCATATTAAACTCGATATTCATGCTAAAGACAGTATTGGCTTCGAGGGGATCGTTAAGGGAAGTTTAGATTTTATTCTATTACCCCACGATAGGAGTCAACCGCCCATTTCGCAACCTGAGCTAGTTTGGGAGACACTGATTGGTGATGAAATGGTATGTCTGATGAACGCTCGCCATCCCCTAGCGGAAAAGAGAGCGATTTCAATCGATGATTACCTAAATTTTAGCCATATTGGGATCAGTGATAACGATCTTAATCGGCCTTTTTTTGAGTTGAAACTCGAACAGCAAGCTCGGAACCGCGCTACTCCATTATCAGTTGCGGATTTTGGTAGTGCGGCGTTGATGTGTCATCACAGTGAGCTGTTATTTACTTGTTCACGTCATTGGGCGGAAAATGCACTGCAAGCTAAGGGGTTAGTTATTAAGGAGTTACCTTTTGACTATGGTGAGGTCGCATATAGCTTGGTGTGGCACAAACAAAGTATGAATGATCCTGCTCATCGCTGGTTCTACGAACGACTAAAAAAGGTTACTGCTGAATTGTTTAATGATAAAGCGCTCTAGAGAGAACCTGGATAAGAATTATAGATAACTGCTTGGCAGTACGATGTTTCTCACTCCACGCTGCGAAAGCTGTGCTGCTAGCTGTTTAGTCTGTGTTTCGCTGCTAGTTGACCAACTTAGGGCTGTTCCGGTAACGCCATGGTGCTGGAATGCATTGAGTTTGACCCGAACATTTACTGGCAGTTTTTTTAGGTGACTTGCTACCGCGGTTAATTCAGTGTCGAAATCGCTAATTCCAGGAATATGTAGTAAACGTACTTCATACAATTTCCCCTCAGAGGCTAATAACGCTATAGCGTTGATCACTCGATGATTGCCTCTGCCGGTAATATAGCGATGGGTATCTTGCTGCCAAGATTTTAAGTCGATCATCGCGCCATCTATAATGGGCAGCAATTGTTGCCAACCGCCAGTACTTAGGCTGCCATTGCTATCTAACATACAGCTTAAATGTGCTAAATCTTTATCCGCTTTTATAGCATTGAACAATGCGATGATAAAAGGTAACTGAAGGGTCGCTTCCCCACCGCTTATGGTAATGCCATTAAGAAAGTGTACCTGTTGACGGATAAGTGTCAGTAACTGCTCTACACTATAACGTTGAGTTTTGGGGGTTGATTGCTTAGGGCACACCGTAAGGCAAAGATCGCACTGAGTGCACAATGCCTCATTCCAGATAACTTGCGGTTTATTGTTGCTTGTTATTAGGCTTAGCGCTTGCGTTGGACAGCTTGGGAGGCAATCTCCACAACTATCACATAAATCTATTGTGTGCGGGTTGTGGCAGCTTTTACAGCGATAATTACAGCCCTGCATAAAGACAACGAACCGACTACCAGGCCCATCAACGCAAGAAAAGGGGATTATTTGGTTAACCACCGCTATATTAGTCAAAGTTTAATCCGTATAGCTTGGCGTCAATTCATGCGCTATCACTCGAGGCTGACGTAACAATATTTTGGTATTTGCTGCAGCTTCTGCACCTAAGCCGGTAGTGTTAGTCCTGGAGCCACTCTGTTTAAATTTTTCGATATCAGAAAGCTTAATCATATAGCCTGTCACCCGAACCAGATCGTTGGAGGCGACATTGACTGTAAACTCTCTAAAGCCTTGTTGCAGTGCACCTTTACAAAGCTGGAACATGGCTAGTGGATTTGATTTAACGGTTTCATCTATAGTGAGAATATCACTTATCCCTGAGGTGTAATATTGGTGATGAGCCGCTAAAGCTTGAATATGGGCGATGGGGTTTGGCTCCGTGCCATAGGGGATCCGCACACCTGGGGTGACATCTTTATCTAGACTGATTCCGCCTTGTGAATGCAGCAGTGCTCTACCGTTATAGCCGTGATCCACAGCAGTTGCTTTCACTATGCTATCGAGTGTTTTTGATATTTGATGCCCTAATTCATTGGCTGCGCGGTGGTGTCCATAATATGGGCTTGGTTTTTCTGAGTTTGATTCAGTCAGCTCTGGATGCCCACGCAGAATATTAACCGCTTCTGCCATGCCATAAATACCAAACATAGGGGCAAAACGTGTCTCCTCAATCAGACCCTCTTTGACTAAAAAACTGCTGAAGAAGTTAGACTCTTGATGGAGAAACTTACAGCGCGCATTGATCAATTCGTAGGTCAGCTGACAATAGTGTGGCAGTATATTTTCAAAGAAATCGTTGATGTCAGCAGCTTTTAATGCAACCTCTTTTAAGTTAAGGCGTACTAAGGTGTTCGCTCCACCTGCTAGTGGTAGGGAGTTGTAGCAACTAACGATACCAAAGCCTTTATCATCATAGCTTTTTGCATGGACTGGATAGTTGGCAATATGGGGTTTACTGCATTCACAGATATTGGTTGTCGCAACGTGCAGTAACTCATCAGGTGTAATGCTTGGGTCATACATAAACGTTAGATTTGGGGCTATCTGTTTAAGCTCCGCATCTATCCTTAAAATCGTACGACAAACGATATTGTCAGTTGGGCCAATATTAACGTGCATGAAAGCATCTGGTAGGGTTCTATCGAGCATGATCCAAAACAGCTTCAATTTTCGGTAAATGGTATTACTATCTAAGCCTTGGCAAAAAGGCATTAGCACTTCATCTAACTGACCTAGATACACAGGGATATTGGTAACGGAAGGCACATGATGATAAAGAATAGTGAGTGCATTTAGCGCTTCATCTAGGTCTTGCGCTGCATTTAGCTCTAAGTATTTAGACCCTTGCTTTAAGTACTTAGCATAATCTGGCAGCACGTATCTTGGCTTGAAAGGTGCATTACCTTCAAACATATCGCCAATAACCCCTGCTTGCATGGCTTGCTCAACCGCTGGTGACACCGCAACATAGGGCAAACTAGCATCTGCTTCGAGCGCTAGAAAATTAGATTTTTGCTTAGGAGAAAGTGTTGCGTCGCGAGTAATTTGAGCTAGACGTGTTTGTAAGGTCATGGCGTTATATCCACTAATATTTTATGGATAATATTTTAAAGTAAGCCTCTAAATGCCTATAGTGAAAAGCCAGCAAGATAGTTTTTCCCAAATGGAAAATCGGTAGCGGAGATCGCAGCTTATGAGAAAGTAAAAGCCAAATATAGTGCAATTAATCGCGACTATATTTGGCTTTGTAGCTGAGCGGGCAATATTTTTACCATTATTGCCGTGTTTTAAAAGAAACCAAGTGGATTAGCATCGTAACTGACGAGTAAATTCTTGGTGTTCTGATAATGGTCGAGCATCATTTTATGGGTCTCACGGCCAATGCCTGACTTTTTATAACCGCCAAAAGCAGCGTGAGCAGGGTAGGCATGATAGCAGTTGATCCACACCCGGCCAGCTTGGATACCACGACCCATTCGCTGGGCGGTATTCATGTCTCGAGTCCATACCCCAGCGCCCAACCCATATTCGGTGTCATTCGCAATCGCTAGCGCTTCGGCTTCATCTTTAAAAGTGGTTACAGAGATGACAGGACCAAATATCTCCTCTTGAAAGACCCGCATGTCGTTGGTGCCTTTTAAGATAGTTGGACGAATATAAAAGCCTTGGCCATGTTCACCTTCAAGTTGGCAAGAATCACCGCCAATGAGCACCTCTGCGCCTTCGTTCTTGCCTATTTGTAGATAACTCAGGATCTTATCAAACTGTTCTTGAGAGGCTTGAGCGCCTACCTGAGTATCTGTATCGAGCGGGTCGCTCTGTTTTATGGTTTTACTACGCGCTATTACTTTGGCAATGAAATCGTCGTAAATGGATTCTTGGATTAATACTCGTGATGGGCAGGTACACACTTCTCCTTGGTTAAAGAAAGCCAGTAACATGCCTTCAATCGCTTTATCAAGATATTCATCTTCATGTTGCATTACATCTGCAAAATAGACATTGGGCGACTTACCACCAAGCTCAACGGTGGAGGGGATTAAAGATTCTGCGGCACACTTTAAAATATGGTGACCAATTTCTGTAGAGCCGGTAAATGCCAGTTTGGCGATTCGAGTGCTTGTTGCCAATGCTTGACCGGCTTCATTACCAAAGCCATTAACGACATTGAGAACACCTTTAGGTAGCAGGTCTCCAATGAGTTCAAGCATCACTAGAATAGACGCTGGGGTTTGCTCGGCAGGTTTCAAAACGATGCAATTACCGGCAGCGAGTGCAGGAGCAACTTTCCAGGCGGCCATCAAGATAGGGAAGTTCCATGGAATGATCTGTCCTACAACTCCCAGAGGTTCGGGAAAATGGTAGCTGACGGTATTAGCGTCAATATCGGCTGCACTTCCCTCTTGAGCACGAATACAGCCAGCGAAATAGCGAAAATGATCTACGACTAAAGGCAGATCGGCCGCTAAAGTTTCTCGCACAGCTTTACCGTTATCCCATGTTTCAGCGATAGCGAGTGTTTCTATGTTCTGCTCAATACGATCTGCGATCCGTAATAATATATTGGATCGTTCTGTAACGGAGGTTTTGCCCCAGCCATCTTTAGCATGGTGGGCGGCATCAAGTGCAAGTTCAATATCACTGGCATCGGAGCGAGGGATCTGGCAAAACACTTGGCCATCAACAGGGGAAGGGTTATCAAAGTAGCGGCCGTTTACGGGCTTAACCCATTCACCACCAATAAAATTTTGGTATTGCGACTTGAAGTTAACAACAGCACCTGCTGTTCCTGGTTTGCTGTAAATCATAGTGTCATTCCTTGTACGTTTTTTATGCGACAACTCAGTGTAGTCTCAAAGTAACCGTCAAGGTATAGGAATAAAGTCGAGTAGTTTGTTGCTAGGGAAATTGGCTATATTAATGCTCGATAGTTAAACCCATAGCAATACATGCATTTTGCGCATTGTTTCTATGCAAAATATGCACTTCAGTCATAGCTGTTTATAGCCTATGCTCTCTGTATTAGTTTAAATAGGAACTCGTCATGTTTAACGCACTTGTATTGACCCAAGAAGAAAAGCTTACTCACGCTAACGTTTGTCAAATATCTGAGGCTGAACTGCCTGAAGGCGATGTATTAGTTGAAGTTGCATGTTCTTCTTTGAATTATAAAGATGGCTTGGCCGTTACTGGTGTAGGAAAAATTATCCGTAATTTCCCTATGGTGCCAGGTATCGACTTTGCCGGAACGGTACTCGAATCAAGCGATGAGCGTTATAAGACGGGTGATAAAGTTATTTTAACTGGCTGGGGCGTTGGTGAAAACCACTGGGGTGGCCTAGCAGAAAAAGCACGAGTAAAGGCTGATTGGTTAGTGCCAATGCCTGAAAATTGCGACGCCGCTAAAGCGATGCAAATTGGCACAGCAGGTTTGACTGCCATGTTATGTGTTCAGGCATTACAGCAAGCAGGGATTAAGCCAACTGATGGCGATATACTTGTGACGGGTGCCAGTGGTGGTGTAGGCAGTGTTGCGGTAACCTTGCTAGCGCAGTTAGGTTATCGTGTGGTCGCAAGCTCTGGCCGTGTTGAGCAAAATGGCGCGCTTTTGACCAAACTCGGAGCAAGTGAGGTTATAGATCGCAGTGAGCTTGAAGTCGATGCTAGGCCATTGGAAAAGCAACGCTGGGCGGGTGTGGTTGATACTGTCGGTAATAAGGTATTAGCAACCGCATTAGCGCAGATGCAGTATGGTGGTGCAGCGGCTATTTGTGGCTTAGCTGGCGGTTTTGCTTTACCGACTACGGTAATGCCATTCATCCTACGTGGGGTAAACCTTTTAGGCGTTGACTCAGTATCATGCCCATTCGATAAGCGTCAAACAGCTTGGCAAGACGTGCTTAGACTGCTGCCTGATAGCTATTTTGAACAAGCTTGTGAGGCTATTTCTCTTGAGCAAGTTCCTGAATTTGCACTGCGTATTATTAAAGGTCAAGTTACAGGTCGGGTACTCGTTAAACTTTAAGTTAACGATATAAACAATAGCCCAGCTTATCGCTGGGCTTTTTTGTGGCTTCATTCCAGCGGATTTATCTTCACTATAAATTCTGTGGGCTTTGGGCTAACAATTTTTGTGTGGCTGCGCTTATTTGCTCACGTAACCACTTCTGCGCTTTGTCTTGCTCGCAGCGAGAATGCCAAAAAAGATTGTAATCTAAGCTGGGTAATTTAAAGGGCAGCGGTTTTACTTTAAGCCTATGACGCTGAGCGACTATTTCGGCCATGCCTTCTGGCAGGGTAATAATAATAGGATGGATCGATTGTAGCGCGAGTGCTGTATCGATATGCGGTGTTCTAAGTAGCTCGTTGCGAGCTGGATAATGGCTAATTGCTTCATCTAATAATGCTTTGACCCCATCACTTATCGCAATTGTTGCGTGAGGGTAGCTCAAGTAATCTTCTAAACTTATGTCGCTATTGGCCAGTGGGTGATTGGGTGAAAGCAGGCAACTAACGCCCACCTTACCTAAAAATGTATGCTGTAAATTTCCGGTTTGCCCTATAGCACGACAAATTGCCATGTCAGCTCCTTTTACGCTGAGTTGTGCCTGTAACTCAGTGTGTTGCACCGGTAAAATCTCCAGTCTTATATTGGGAGCTTGCTGGTAGATATTGGGGAGAATAAACGGTACTAACGCTTGCATAGCGTAATCAGTGACAGCGACAGAGAATTGCTGCTCACACTCAGCTGGAACAAAGGCTTTTGGAGTGAGTAGGTTAATCAGTTGTCCTGTTGGCAGTTGTAGCTGTTGGTAACAGTCGAGCGCAAATTGTGTTGGTACCAGTTGTTGTCCTACTCGAGAAAATAGCGGGTCATTGAGCATATCGCGCAATCTAGCCAGAATGCGGCTGGTGGCTGATTGACTAAGGTGCAGCCTTTTAGCCGCTTGGGTCACGCTACGTTCTTCGACTAAAATTTGTAGGGCTATTAGCAAGCTTAGATCTTGGCGATAGATCTCTTCTAATTCCATGTTTTCTTGGATCCCTAGTCTGGCATTATTGTGATGAACGAGTTTTAGCTCTTTTTGTAAATCATATCATGGCACGAAGCAACGCTTTCGAAAATGCGATATGAAACCTCGTTTAACGACAGGTTGTTGCTGGTATGCTGTTTACGGTTTATTAACATTTTACGTTTGGTTGTACGGCAAATATGTTAAAATCTATATTCTATCTTCTGCTCAATGTTTTAGCGGACAAGTATAATCGCTAAATTAGCATGGTTGTGGTGTCTAGAGTCAATTTGTTGTGATAGCGCATTGTTTGGAATAGGTTCCAAAATACTCCTAAAGTAGTAAAAAACTTAAACATTAGATCTAGCTTTTACTTCTGAAATGTTACTGCATTGTTTTAAAATATTCCGTAACAAAACTCCCGTTTTGGAACTGATTCCAGTCCTATTATGTCCCTGTCGATTAAAACTAAAAGGTGATGACAGATGAGTAATAACAATCTGCTGGGACGCCGTAATTTCATTAAAGGAATGGGAGCAGCAGCTGGTGTCGCAATGGCAGCACCAGCAATGGCCATTTCTGAAAAAGCGGATGGCGTAAAGTGGGACAAAGAAGTTGAAGTTCTAATTATTGGTTCGGGTTTTGCGGGACTTGCGGCAGCAATTGAAGCTACACGTAAAGGTGCAAAAGACGTTCATATTTTTGAAAAGATGTCTTACTTCGGTGGTAACTCAGCCATTAACGGCGGTTTATTCGCTGCGCCTGGCACACCGATGCAAAAGAAAGAAGGCGTAAAAGATTCTGTTGACCGTATGGTTAATGATCAGCTTAAATCTGGCCGCGGTATCGCCGATGAAGCATTGCTTCGCCATGTTGCAGAACATGCCGTTGAAGCACTACAAATGACTATGGATGCGGGTGCAGAGTTCCACCCATATCTACAACAGTTAGGTGGCCACTCAGTAGCGCGTACTTATCAAACTACAGTGAGCTGTGGTGCTGGTATCACTCAACCGTTACTGCATGAATGTCGTAAGCTTGGGGTACATACTCATAACCGCGCTAAATTTGAAGGTTTCTTAGTGGGTAAGCAAGGTGAAATCGTTGGCGTTAAAATGCGCGAAAACTACCACTTTGGTGAAGACCAACCAGGTAAAGTGAGCAATATCCGTGCGAAGCGTGGTGTGATCATGGCTACTGGTGGCTTTGCGCAAAACGTCGATCTACGTATGGCGCAAGATCCAACACTTACTTCTGAAGTGGGTTGTACCAATGCTCCAGGTGCTACTGGTGAAGGTATGTACGAGATGTTCCGCTTAGGTGCTATCCCTGTTCATTTAGCACATATCCAGTCTGGCCCATGGGCATCACCAGATGAAGGTGGTTTTGGCTATGTCTCTAACTACTCAATCTACAATTTCCCTCATTCAATGGCTGTTAACCGTCTAACCGGCAAGCGTTTTATGAATGAAATTGCTGACCGTAAGACTCGTGCAGATGCAGAACTTGCATGTCGTGATAAGAAAGGTGAAGCACTTCCTCCGATTTTGATCACTAGCTACAAGGATTCTAAAAAGCATCCAAATACTAAGAAAGTGATTAAGTACAACGTAGGTTGGAAGTTCGATACGGTTGAAGAGTTGGCTAAGCATTTTGATGTGCCACTTAAACCACTTAAAGCACAGATCGCTGAATACAATGAGTACGTTAAATCAGGTGAAGATAAGCAGTTTGGCAAGAATATGACCAAAGCCAAAGACAAGTTTATTGAAGCGCCATTTACCGTGGTTCGTTTGTGGCCAAAAGTTCACTACTGCCAAGGTGGTGTACAGATCAATACTGACGCAGCAGTAAAAGATAGCTTTACTGGTCAGTCAATTCCAGGTCTGTTCGCAGCGGGTGAAGTGTGTGGTGGTATTCACGGTGTGAGTCGCTTAGGTAGTTGCTCAATTCCTGAATGCATGGTGATGGGTATGACAGCTGCTCGCAGTGTCATGAAAGCCTAATTTTGCCAGATAATACGAGGAATGAGCGATGATTAAATTAAAAGCGGTACTAGCGCTAACCTTTGGTTGCCTATTAACTTTATCTGCGCAAGCGGTAGAAGTACGTGACCATCATAAAGAAGTGATTGGTAAAGACTGTAAAACTTGTCATGACAATGGCATTAAACAGTTCCCATCCGATCAAGCTTGTTTGCAATGCCATGATATTGATGACTTAGCTGAGCAAACTGCACGCAGTGAAGAAGATAAGTGGCAAAACCCACATAATAACCTTCACTACGGTAAAGAGTTACCTTGTCAAGAATGTCATGGTGAGCATACTCCAAAGCAACCACTTTGTAGTAACTGTCATACATTCAAGTTTGATAAGTTTAAGAAGTAATAATTAGCTTTACTTTGAGCTAAGTTCCATCTCAATTGTCCTAAATCATTAGGCGGTGGCTATAACAGTTATTAGTTATAGCCATTTTTATTTAAATTGAAATTCCCTGCAAAGAATTTTATTTGGCCTCTATTAGAGGCCTTTTTTATTTTTAAATTATACGGCTCTATTTTTTAGTTGGTGCTTTATAATTTATTGGTGATATTGTTAACTCTTTTGTATTATTATTTATTTTTTGTTTTTTATTTAAAACTTGCTTGTTACCAATTTTTGGAACCAATTCCACATGTATTATTCCTGATGTTAATAATTATAAATAAACAGGTGTGATGTATGAAAACTAAAATGTTATTAGGAGCGCTGTTATTATCTAATGGCGCTATTGCTGCAGATATTCCTGACTTCCTAGATTCCAAAGAAGTTAAGTCCGCTGAATTTGTTTGTTTAGGGGAACAACCAAGTTATTCAGCTAAAGATCAAAAGTACATTGATACTTTATGGAATGAAACATTAAGTTATTTAGAAGCCTATGCAGTTGCGTTGACCAATGACCAATCGAGTGGCTGTTTAAATTCAGACACCGCCTTGATTGATTCTACCGAAGGTGGCCAGAGCATGTGCGTCATGGATAGACGTGACATGAAGCTTATGGTCAAGAATATCTATCAAGTATTGAATAACAAAGATGCAGCGAAAAAATGTTTTGGTGCCAGAGAAGACGTTAGTTGGATCTACAATCCAGGCGGAGAGTTAACTAAAAACTCACCCGTTGCACAGCATTTTAAGCGTACGACATTTAAAGAGTTTTTTGATAAGAAAGTCACCGACAAAGACGTTAAAAAGTATGGTGAGCAATTCACCAAAAACTTCTACAAAATGGTGACAGGTGACGAAGTTAAAATGCCTGCAGTATTCCCGTATGACATTAGTGCTAAAGCATTGCCAAACCTATGGGCAGCAGCGGGTTGGTTCCCTATGTACGCTGAAGAAAGTAAGCGTAATGACAAGAACTTTAATAACATACGTGGCGGTTACGCCTACGCGGAAATTTTTGGTCACTGGGGCTTGTTGCGTATTGACGAAATCAATGGTGAAAAGGTCGGTGCTGAAGTGGGTATGACAGTGCAATCTGTTGATACTTTGTACCCGTTCCATAACCATGCCATTTCTGAAATGTATTACAACATGCGCGTTCCTGCTTGTACTAATCAGTTTAAGACAATGGCTGTGCGCGAAGACTCGCCATTAGTTAAGACGGTTAAAGAAGACGACACGATGCGTCGCGTACAGTTCGATGAAGGTCAACATAACTCGCAAACGATGTGGTTATCAGCAAGTGCAGAACAAGATCCATTAATGTACTTCCATCAAAATACCATTCACGCTTTTGACATCGACGGCAGCTGCGAAGCCAAGCCTGAAGAGCGTGCCATCGTGTCGGTATGGGCTCGAAGCAATGCTCATGACAAGCGTAATGATTATGGTACGACTCTACTTTGTGAATCAGCAGAAAACCCAGGGACACCTGCTAAACGAGGTGAAGTTATTCAGTGTGACTTAACTAAGTTGAAGTGGTAAATATATTTTAGGTATTAGTGGCAGGAGCTCCCCCTGCCACTAACGCCAAGGAATATTGTTTTAATTAAATAATAAAACTAAATATGCCCGTCGCACTAATTAGTCTGTTCTTATAAACATACTCATAAATACAAAAAATATATTGTGACGGCAAGGATTCGATTAGAGGTAATGATGAAAAATAAAATTATAAGCTTAGCGGTTGCAAGTGTGCTATTTCCAATGCTTGTTACCCCAGCAGTTGCAGACGATTTAAAAATTGGTGGTTCTGTTAGAGCGAACTACAGTTATAGCGATTATTCTGAATCTTCAAAAGATAAAGCTGGCGACTTTGATTTTAACTTGGTTTCAATCACTTTTGCTGATAAATGGAACGATATTGGTGTTGCTGCTGAATATCGTTTTTACCAAGGCTATGACTTTTTAAAATATGGCTATGCCTACTGGGATGTTAATGAAGATCTTACCGTGAGTGGTGGTGTTATCAATAAACCTTTTGGCAATAAAGGTTATGCATCTCACAACTGGTGGTATAGCTTAAACTACTATCTAGGCTTTGAAGATGACTACGGTGTTGGTGTTGCTGCTAAATATCAAAAAGGCAGTTCATTAACTGAACTCGCATTCATTAAAAATGCGGTATACGGTAGTAGTGATCACCGAGATTTCGCCGGTACCGTAGCCAAAGGTACCATTGGTGATATTGACTACAATAACGAAGAAACTAACACCATCGCGGGTCGTCAGAGCTTTACCTTAAATAGTGGAGACTTAACCACGGTTATTGGTGCATCGGTTGAATATGGTCAGCTGTACAATACCGAATTTGGCGAAAATGGTGATACTCTCAATTACGCTGTGCATCTGGATATGAACTATGACGGTTGGGGCTTTCAGGCACAATACCTAGCTTATGACTATGACCAATATGATGATGGTCGTATTGATCCAAATAAGATTGGTATGGGTATGTTGGATAGTTTCTTTGAAGTAGCCAGTAAAGGTAATATTTACACCGCTAACCTATCAAAGAACATTGCGACCTCTTGGGGGAGTTATACTATCTACAATGATTTCAGCATGGTTCAGCCAGATTTTGATGAATACGATGACTCGATACTGAATACCACCGGTGTTTCATTAAGCTATGGACCAGTATTCGTTTATGTTGATTATTACACAGCAAAAAATGTGCTTTGGCTCGGTGGCAACAGCCTTGGATTGACCCAAGCTAATGACGATTGGGATCATCGCTTCAACATCAACTTTGCTTACTACTTCTAGGTAAGCCTGTTATACCAATCGGTATAAAACAAAAATGCCAACGTTATCGTTGGCATTTTTATGTTCAAATAACTTTATTGGTAATCTGAATCAGCTTCTTTAGGGGGTGATGCTTCACCTAATTCAGTCACGTTGGCTTTAATTAGGTTAATAAGTTGGTGAGTTGCGTCAGTTTGAGTTTCTGGGTTTAGGTATAACGACTCATTAAATACCGGTAAGGGTGGAATGTTATGTTCGACCGGATCGAGGATCTGCATGTTGTCGTTAATACGGAACTCAGCGATGGGTGAAATGACTATGTCATTTTCTACCGCTAAGCACATGGCGGCAGGTGAGGGTGTCGATAGCAGTACGCTCAATGGTCGCATCGATATTTGGTGGTTAGCAAAGACTTGTGCCCGAATAGGGCAGTTTTCTGGGTAGAGTGCAACGGGAACCGTTTCACGTTTATGGGCGCTGCCGCCTTTTGCCGCGACCCAATGGAATCGACGCTCAAACAGCAATTCACCAAGACCTGCTGCTGGCGCTTGCCAATGAGTTGCGACAATCACATCAAACTCGCCATTATGTAAGCGCTTATAGAGGTTGCCACTTACATCGGTATCAATCACTAGCTCAATACAGGTAAATTCACGAATAAACTCAAGTAAGCAGCTGCCAAGATAACGGTTGATGTAATCTGTCGGTACGCCGAGTCGTATGACTTCACGGTTTTGACATTCTTTTAACTCATCAAGTGCTTGAGAGCTAAGTTGCATCATCTTGTACGCATAGTTTAATAGCGTCTTGCCTGACTCAGTTAAACTGACACCTTTATTGTCTCTTAACAGTAAAGGTTGGCCAACACTCTCTTCTAGCTTTTTGATTTGTAAGCTAATAGTTGACTGTGTTCGGCATAGTTTGTCCGCCGCTTTGGAGAGGTTTCCACATTCAACTACTGCAATAAAGCTTTCTAATAGTTCAATTTTAAGCATGGGCTATTGAGTTTGTTCATGATGCTATCAGTATTACTCAATAACCCCATTGCTCCTAGTCTGCTAATGTATGAATGTGAAGTTTATTTAAGTTTATTGTTAGATTTGTGAAGAGGTCGACATGAGTAATTGGCAGCAGCGAGAAAGCTATTTGACTGAAGTGGCGGAGCGATGTTTACGCGGTCATAAAAGTTTTGATTTGCGCCGGTCTCATTTGGTTGAAGCCAGCCAGATCTCAAAAGGAACTATCTATAATCATTTCCCCAGCGAAGCGGATTTAGTGGTTGCAGTGGCGACTGCACATATCAAGCATCGTTTAGAAAGGGCAGCGATTGATAGCGAACTTTATCCTGATCACCTCAAATGCTTTCTTATGCATCATTGTTGGTCAATTCGTGATGATCTTTTACATGATCGTTTCATCATCGCTCGAGTGATGCCTAACTCTGAACTATTAGCGCAAGCAACAGATGATAATCGCTCTGCCTTTGAGCAGGTTTATTCTGAATATATAGAATGGAATTATCAGACCATTGAGTCTATGGGCGTGGTTGAAGGCTTTAACAGAGCTGAGCTGGTGGCTAACTACCTGCGCGGAGCACAGATAAATTGTAACGACGCTGATAAACACTACAACGACCCGCATCTCTACTATCAATTTAGCTATGCATTGGCGCAGCTACTTGGGCAGTCAAATAAGCGCCTACCGACGTTAAATTACTATATCGACTGGCTAGCAGAGCTGGATGGTGCTGCCAACGCGGCTTGATGGTGCCGTCATTAGCGTTAACTCCATATCAAACTTGATTAAAGTATAAAGTTGTCGCATTCATTACTGAGCTGTTTGGTTAGCTCCCCCAGCTGGCGCGACTCCGAAGCGACAGTGGCTGAAATTGACGCGACATTTTGACTTATCTCCTCGATTTGAGCCAAGTTCTGAGTCAGTTCCGACGTTGCCAAGGCTTGCTCTTTACTGCCTAGAGCAATAGACCTTAGCTGTAGGTTTGAGTCTTGCATTTGCTGAACAATATGGTCAAAGTCATTTTCTGTGGCGGTCGCTATATCATTGCCCTGTGACATTTTATCTAAAGAGCCATCGACCAAGCGGATGCTTTCTGATGTAGCTTTAGCTGTGCGGTTAGCGAGGTTTCTCACTTCATCAGCAACCACAGAAAAGCCTTTACCATGTTCTCCTGCTCTGGCAGCTTCTATTGCTGCATTGAGCGCTATTAGGTTAGTTTGAGCGGCTATGTTGGTAATTTCATGCATAATACTCGCTATCTCATTGCCAGAATGATTTATCCCTGCAAGCGAATCGAGTAGAGACTGCATCCGCTGGTGGCCTTGGTCGGCTTGAACCAGTGTTTGTTGGCTTTTGCTATCGACCATGGCGGTTGAGTTCGCGCCTTCTTGGGTTTGATTTTCTATCTCTTGCAGCGCTGCGCTCATAGTTGATAAGGACGATAATTGATTATCTGCGCCGTTGGCGAGCTTAGCGCTATCACTGTGAAGTGAAGCTGAAGTGTGTCGGATGGCAAGACTGCAATCTTTAACCGCATTCACTAAAGTGGCGAGATTAGTGCGCATTTTATTCAATGCAAGCCCTAACGCATCCTTTTTACTCGCTACTTTTACCGCGCACGAGAGGTCGCCATGAGCTATGACTTCAGCCGCATTTATATGTAGGCGTTGCACTTCTATTAAATGTGACACCGACTTGGCAATGTGGCCTAACTCATCTTTTCGAAGTAACACAGCTTGCCATGCTGTTTGATTTGAATGGCTAAGATCAATATCGCCCTTAGAGAGATCGTTGACTGCAGCAGATACCGTACTTAAGCCATGGGTTATGATGTTGACGAGCTTAACAATCAGTAGTGCCACAATGAGTATTGCAATGAAAGCCACCACCGCGCTAAAAAAGATAAGCTGATGCTGACTATCTTCGAGTTCTTGCGTTTTTACCGCACTGACAATTAGCCAGCCACTAAGAGGCTCTGAACTAATCCAGCCCATATAATCTTGTTGCTGCTCTTCAAAGTTAATAAGCTGATTTTTAGCTTGGCACAAATCGGCAAGGTGAGCTTGGTTACTTTGCTGTTGTTGTAAATTTTGATGCGCAACTAATAGGCAGTTGCTAGATAAAACAAATGAATTACTGTGCTGGTCGAGTGTTTGCGTATTGACGTAATCCGTATAAAAGTTATCTAACGGCATGCTCATAAAAAGCACATTTTGCTTGGTGACTTTGACAGCAAATGTCACTAATAATTTGCCATCGACCCTACTTGTTACTGGCTCTGAAACAATTGCTTTAGTACTTGCCAGAGCTTGTGAAACGTAGCCCATGCTGTTGTATTTTTTTCCGATACGCTGGCTATTACTGGCAGCTATCGCCTTTTTTTGATTGTCTAAAAGTGCAATGTTTCGTGCACCGACTTGTTGGGCAATAGCATTAAGGTGAGCCGAAGTTCTTACTCGGTATTGCGCATCATCAATCGCCATCATTATAAAGGGACTTTTTGCTAATGCATTGATGGTATTTAGATTGTTGTTGACCCAGCCGGCAATATTACTCTTTAGCAAATCAGCATTCGTTTGCATAGCATTTTCAGATGCGCGTTGCATCATGTTCAAGCTGTTAGTGATGGTAACCCACGCAATGACAATAAACCCAAGTGCTACTAATGGGATCAGTAATGCGTTAAATCTATAACGTAATTTCATAATAGGTCCATTGTCTTTTAGCTGCGCTATATCACAACTTGCTTGAACAGGTTTTGGATAATAAATAATCCGATGAAGCAAGCGATCGCGGACATAATCGGGGTAATGATCCATCCAACAATAATTTTTGAAAGTACTGCCCATTGCAGGGGCAAGCGTTTAAGCAGCGCAATACCGATAACCGCGCCGATAACCGCCTGAGAGCTTGAAACTGGCACGAGGGGAATAGGTGGTAAACCTATAGCAACAAAGGCGTTAGATAGGCTTTGGGAAGAGAAAATAAATAGCACAATAGAGTGGGCCATCACCACCACCCATGCGGTGACAGGGGTCATTGAAATAAGGTTATCACCCACGGTCATCATCACTTTCTTGGAGTAGGTGAATACCCCGATACTGATAGCTAGCGCACCGATAAAAAATAACTGCATAGCCGCAGTAAACTCAACACCAAGTATGGTCATTGGATTAATCGGAGTACTAAGCACAAATACTCCCATCACATTGGCGATATTGTTAGCCCCTAAGCTGTACGAGCCAAATGCCCCTGCAGTAATAAGACCAATACGAGTCCATTTATCTAACTGAAAAAGCCCTGGGCGCAACTTGGTTATTGCGGCGGTGACGGCCTTAAATAGCAGTACGGCAGTAACGGCAGCAAGAATAGGGCATAACACCCAAGTGGACATGATTTTAGTAAGCACGGCAGAGTCGGTTGGCATGCCACTAAACAAATTCCATCCAATAATTGCGCCTACAATGGCTTGCCCTGTTGATACTGGTAAGCCCGACTTTGTCATAAAGTAAACGGTTGTTGCTGCCGACAATGCCACTGTAAATGCACCGCCAATGGCTGATACTTTACCCAAAGAACCAATGGTATGAGAAGCTCCAGCACCACTGATCACAGCACCTAAAATAACCATCACAGAGCAGATGAGTGCGGCGGTTGAGAACTTAACCATGTTGGAGCCAACAGCAGTACCAAATACATTTGCGGCATCATTTGCCCCAAGTGACCAACCAAGAAATAAACCGCTAGAGAGAAAAATCCAGATTGCGATATCCATGCTATCTCCTGTTATTGCACACGTTTAAGAGTGAAGATTGCAATGCGGTCACTGATATCTTCAGCGAGGTTGGCGACTTGATCGATACGATCGCAAAAGTAGCGCAACTGGATTTTATTAACTAAGGGAAGGTCGGTATCAAATAACAGCACTTTAGTGCGGGTACATAATCGGTCAGCTTCACTTTCAAAGGCGATAACTTTGGTGTGATATTCCTGTACGCGCTGAAGGTCGGTGAAAAAGCTTTTGGCACATAACAGCGTATGGTCGATAGTCTCACCGACCTTATCTAACAGAGTCAGTAGCTCTGCCGCAATCGACTGTGGGATGAGGGGCTGCTCTATTTTTAGATGCAAGCCAATGGTTTCTTGTTTATTGATCAGGCGGTCGGTGAGATCAATTAATGACGCCACATCTGAACGTAGATCGGGGATCAAGGTTTTACGGTAAAGCGTTTGTTCAATCTCGCGCTTTAAGTTATCAGCCTGATGTTCAATCTCTTGCAGTTCAGTTAAAGCTTGCTCAAACTCCGAGCTGGTGGGGCCATAGGTTAGGTAACTGTTCCACATTTGGACTGACTTGTGATGTGACAATGTCACTTGTTCAAAGAAAAGGTAAACCTTTGTTTCTGTTGTTTCACTCTGAGAAAGAAGCGTAGTGAGCCGAGAAAAGCCAAACATTGGCATCTCCTTATTATTGTAGTTAGATGATCACGGGGAGTGGATTGCAAACAAGGCCGTACGGGAGCGGTGCACCGCCAAGTTTGCAATCGGGTCGAAAGGTATTACTTGAACGCTTTACTCATTTCAAATGTTGCATTGGTTTTAGAGCCTTGGTTGTCGCCCGCACCAAGGTTGACCTTATTAACCTGTTCAAATAAGTAGTCATAAGCTTGTTCAAGACGCTCTTCGTCTTTTAAGCTGCCCTTAAATGAAAATTCGGTAAAGGTTACTCTAGGTTGACGGTAGTACGGCGTCCAAAGTTGGAAGTCGATCTCAATGTCATCGAAACGTCTATCTTCGAGGGTGCCTTCCCAGCCATGGGTCCGCATGACGACCGTTTGTGCCAACTCTTTTTTATTATCCTGGTAGATGTCACCGACAATGTCCCAAACAGTACTGTTGGTTCTAAGCACCTTGAACACTTCCTCATAATCAACCTGTTTGACATTAATATCGGCAGGAGAGTATGGGATATCGTAGCTAACACTGTACGCAGCTTTGCCGTTGGTATAGTCAATTTCAGCTTTTCTGTAGTTACTGACATCACCAAATGCTTCAGGATTTGCTGCGCGTAACTTTACCGTAATCTTGCTTTTTCTTGGTTTGGTTACATGCTCTCGAACACGAATACTGACAGATTTCTCTTTAAAGGCACGGCTTGGGGTGTCGATATAAGTGACCAATTTAATTGAGATATCTTCGTCAAAATTGATGAAACTAAATGCCTGTTTAAACTCTGGTGTTATCTTGTTAGATGCATAGGGAAGTGTTTTACCTACGCCTGTATTGACATGATATTCAAGAGATTTGAATTGATCTGCTGATAAAGCATAAGCACCAGAGCTTAGGCATAAGTTGACCAGTCCAACGAGTAATAGATTGTTTCTCATATTAACTCCTCAGTTAAAATGCATACTGCAGACGAGCTTGGAAGATATTACCATCTTGTTCATACAGCATTACGTCTGGATCATTGATGCTTTCAAAGCCCTGTTCATAGTCAGCTTTGGTATGCACATAGTTAAATTGCGCTTTTAAGTTATTCTCAAGATACCAGTTGATACCAATGACATAATCGGTTTTTTCACCACCGTATATTCCAGCGTCAGTATCGTTGAAATCAGCATAATCAATACGTGCAGCTAACTCCCAAGCACCGTAACCACCTGCTGAAATTGCATTTTCAGGCTTAACTGTTTTAAAGGTGCCTTTTTTAGTGCCGTATCTCCAGCTTTCGCCCGTCAAGGTATAAACGGCCTGTGCATAACCACTGTTGATCGTCGCGCTGCCTTTATTGTCACCTTTGATAAACAGATCATCTGTTTTCGCCATCATGTATTCGGCTTGTATCAAGAAATTACGATGTTGATAAGCAGCTTCAAGCCCATAGTGTTGGGTAGACTTAGTATTGAACTTACCGGTATCGATGATTCTGCCTGTGGCCTTAGTATTAGGGCGGGCGCGATAGCGAGTCTCTTCCATGTTGCTATTATTTTGGGTATAAAGCGCGCTTGCACCTATATGCAGTAAGTGATCGCTATTTTTAATCGGCGTCATAGTAAAGCGAGTGTTGAAAACGTCTTGCTTTTCATTCAGGTCATCATCGTTAATGACAGCAGTCACACCATAGCCAACAGTAAAGTTATAGCCATCGCCATAATGTAACCAAGAGGCGCCCACTGCACGTTCAGGAGAGAAGGTATCTGTGCTTGCGCGTTCAAGGAATGCTAAGTTTTTAGAGCTGCCAGTGGCCTCAAGACCAAAACCAAACTTTTGGAAGCCAAGTTTAATTTGGCTGTTGTCAAAACCACGATAATTGACGTTTGCATCTTTGACTTCAACTTCTGAAACGCCATCAAAATCAAACTCTAGTGAGTATTTCCATACATTTGAGAAGTAGCCTTCAACACCAAAGCGTACGCGGCGGAAACTGACTTCGTTGAGTCCATCTTCATATTCGAGCTTACTGCCAGTATAGAATGGATCAGCATTGACATAATCGAGTTGAATTCGACCGGTAAATTGCATTGTTGATTGGCCATCTTTGGAGACTAGTTCCGGTGATGGATCGCCACTGCTAAATTTAACGCGGTCAGTATCTTTAGCTGCATCCTTTGCTTCAATTAACTCTATCTCTAGCGCATTAAGTCTCTCTTCAAGTTCCATTACTTTATCTGATTCAGACGCCATTGCTGCAGAAGAAAAGCAAAGTAGGGATGCAGAAATAGCAAGTGCAACACGAGAAGGGGAAAAGATGTTTTTGTTCACCATAGTAGTTTTCCTTAATGTCATTCTTATTAGTGTTAACGCAGTGTAAAAACTTAGTGTCTCTTGATGACTTAATAGTAGAGATATATTTGGAATAAAAACATGATCTAGGTCTACTAATTTCAACTTAATCGTACAATCATTGTTATAAGTTGATGAGTTTCTTTAGCCGGTATTAATAGGGCGGTATTACTGTAAATATTTAGATTCATATAGGAGGCACAGCAAGGCTTCACCGTGAGTGAAAGGAAGTTTCACAGTAAGAGTGGCTACATTTTTTATAACTCAGTAAGTTCTATATGTTATTGATATTTAATTTGTAAACTCCGTGTATCCCTTTTCTGCTGGTGACAATTCGATACTGTTGATATTCAGTTTTATCATCAACAGACATATCGACTAACAAATGTATTGTATGCACCTTATGCACGGTAGTAGTCCGTACTTGTTGGTCATTAAAGTAGTGATGGTTACTCAATATTTTTGGTAGAGAACGTAAGGTTTTGCTGAGATTTATTGTAAGTTCATCTATGAACTTTTCGTTACTAATTTGTTGTTTGGCACTGCTAAACTGATAACTTCTCTGGTAAACCCAATGAGATGAGCTATCCGTTGGTTCTTGGGGAGAAAAGCGCTTTATAATTGACTGGATTTTGACCGGCAACTTGCTACGTTTCTGCTGGTAGAAGCTCTCTTTGGTGGTCGCGATTTCTTGTGAGTTATTACCTTGATAAAACCGAGACTGGTGCTGGAAATAACGTGAAGAAAACTTTTCCATCAGGTAATTCCTACCCAGTTCCTTGATTCGATCTTTGAAGATGTAAGATAGCACCAGCGAGAAAAAAAAGGGTGTTGAAAAGTTGCCAAAAGCTCGTTGAGTTGCAAAGGCTACCGCGGTGGCAAACGCCATAGCAAATGCCGCAGCAATACCAAAAATAAACTGCTCTGCTAACTCACCATTTCTAAGTTTTCTTCGCTTAACTTTGTAGGGACTATTGATGACCTTGCGAGCAACGTGGAGCTTGTTGAGTAAGCGTTCACGGCCCTCTTCTGTTGAGTCGTGTAGTTTTAGTTGGTTGTTGCTGGCGAAGTCTTTTATTTTATTTATAAGCTGATTGATGTTGTCAGCTTGGGGTTGTTGATTACGCGCTTGCTTGAGCAGTGATTGATAGAAGTAATAAATCACTTGATGCAAAGCTAGCTTATAGAGACGGCTATCAGTCAGTGCCTGTTCATCATCGTGAATTAGGTAAAAAGATTCAATATAGTCATCGAGTAGCATTAATGTGGTTAAATCAGCATCGACGACGATGATGCGAAAATCAGTCACAAAGTGAGAAACTGCTTTACGGTAACGACTAATGTTATCAGCGGCTTTTGCATAAGCTGTTTGCCGAATGACTAACAACTCCTGCTGTAATGATGGAATGCTGGGGGTTGATGCAGATTTAAGAATCTGTTTTTGTAATAAATTTTGATAAAAACTTGCAGGATTTGTAATGTCGCTATTCTCAGCCAATTGAGGTGGAAGAAAAAAATGGATTTTGAGCTGGGCATGTCTTAAGTGAGGCGGAAAATCCGCCTTCACATTAAGGTGATACTGATCAGCTTGAAATAGCGACACTGTCATTTAATTTACCACGTGGTAAAAGGCTGCTTCATAAGCATAGAGTTGTAATAGCGTGCATCGCCTGTGACTTCTTCGCCTAGCCAATCCGGCTTGCTAACTGTTTCGGCTTCATCAGTCAGTTCAACTTCGGCGACAATTAAGCCTTGGTTGCTTTGATAGAATTCATCGACTTCAAAAATATGATTGGTGTAGTCAACTAAATAGCGAGTTTTATCAATTACGCCTGGTTCGCAAATCTTCAATAGCTCTTCAGCCTCCGGCACTGGGATTTCGTTTTCCCACTCATAACGTGAGGCGCCAGATTCATTGCCAATTCCTTTAATCGTAAGGAAACCTTTGTCTCCTTTTATACGGACTCGAACTGTACGCTCAGGTACAGAGCTTAAATAGCCTTGAATAATACGTACTGAACGAGAGGCAAGTGCTTTAAAGTCTTCACTTTTTACTAAGTATTTTCTTTCAATTTCTTGAGCCATTTTTTTGCTTCCCTAAATTAGTTAGCTAACGGTAGATTCTTCATACCAATAATACGTTTAATTGCTTGTAGGTAGTTGATGTTTTC
Organism: Shewanella sp. 10N.286.54.B9; assembly: GCF_041468565.1. Lineage (NCBI taxonomy): Bacteria > Pseudomonadati > Pseudomonadota > Gammaproteobacteria > Alteromonadales > Shewanellaceae > Shewanella > Shewanella sp. 10N.286.54.B9. The sequence goes on along the minus strand of NZ_JBFRIY010000004.1, from coordinate 102,054 downwards.
AACGCCTTCAAGTTTCACATCTTTGATTGTTTGTTGAATATCTTCCAATTCTGTGGACTCACTGTTGATACTGACTATTTTTGCGCCATTAACTAAGACATTGGCAACTTCACAAATGGTGTTGTTCACCATGTAACCAAAGCGTTCTTTATGGATTTTTACTGCTTGTAGATCGGGGTGCTGATCGATAAGTGCGATAAATGCATCAAAGCTGTACTCTGCTTCGTTAAGCTCGGGTAGCTCTACCATAAAAGCTGGAAATATCTCATCAACGAGCTGTTGTTTGCTTATAGGGAATTCGGCTTTTAACTTTGGATCCCACTGCTCTAGGCCGTCAGTGGTGGTGACATAAGATTTTACATCCATTTTGCCATCACGAATTTTGGTGTTATTGAGATCGTTTGTGCGAGACATGATATAGATTTCATCACTTTCACGGTGCCAAACCTTCTCTGGTATAGGCATAGATAGTCTAGCCATGCGTTCTGCAGCAGCTGTAAAGTCTTGACCGAAAGTGCGAAACTCAAAGCGAGGTTTAGATATTTCACCGATTTTTAACTCTGACATGATAGAACCCTTTGTGATTAGATTGTTATTTGATTAGGAACATCATTACAGTACTGATAATCAGCAGATTAAAAATAGATCTAGATCAATATTTAACTTAATAAGTTTAGACCTAATCTTACATTGTCTTAGTCGGATCTGACTGCTTCTTATTTTAACCGCTTAAAAATCAACATGTTGTTATGGTTGTTGTGCGCATCATAAAACGCAGCTTAATTTTTTAGTTGTAACTAATAGGTTGTTTTATTGATCTTGATCGACTTTTTTAATGGCGAATATCGTTAAGGTTTAGACAAAGGTTACTTAACTTAGGGAATAATAATAATGTCTAAAGAAACCGCAGTGCAGGTTGATCCCCTGGATATGAGTCAGTACCGGATGGAAACACTTCCTGTGCGTTCTAAAAGTTGTTTCGAGCAATGGCTCGCGCGTGCTGGGATATGGATAGCCTTAGTGGTTTTTGTTGGAATTATTTGTTCAGACCCTGCTTCATTCCTCGTTAATTTCGATCCACAAACTTTGAGTAAAACGGCATTTGAAAGCTTTCAAGCTAATGGCTTAGCGGTTTTTAGCGCGCGAGGGACTGCAATGCTCGCTATCTTCTGTGCGGCAGTCATTTTGTGGATAACCGAACCCATTCCGAATTACCTCACCTCTTTAATGGTGATTATCACTATGGTGCTGACAGGAGTGTTGCCTGAAAAAGTCGCCTATGCACAGTTGGGTCATCCTATTATGTGGTTGAACATTCTGTCTTTTATTCTTGCCTCAATGCTCGTTACTTCGGGGGCTGCAAAACGTTTTGCGCTGTGGTTTGTTTGTCGCTTTGGTACCAGTGCAACGCCCATTTTTTACAGTTTTATGGTCATTAACTTAGTGTTGTCAGCTTTTATCTCTGCGACAACGGCTAAAGCAGCGATTTTAATGCCGATTTTCATGGTTATTGCTGCGGTCTATGGCGCCCGCGGTGGTGATAATAAAAATAATTTTGGCCGTAATTTAGTGCTGCAAAACCTGCTGCAAATTAACTTATGTGCTGGTGCGTTTGTGACTGGGTCTGGGGCTAATTTGCTCGCGGCGAGTTTAATTGCCGGTGCGATAGGCGGTAGCTTCTTTTTTGCTGACTGGATGATAGTGGCTCTGCCAATTGTATTGTGCATGATTGTTATCGGCTGGCTTATAGCCACCAAAATATATTTTCCTTTGGCAGCAGAAGAAAGGTTACCGCAGATTGAAGGTGGCATGGAGCGGCTGCAGTTAGAGCTAGACAAGATGGGTAAGGTTAGCTGGAGAGAAATAAAGTCTCTAGTTATCTTTATTACCATTTTGGTTTTTTGGGCGACAGATAAATATCATGGTGTAAGTGCGACAGCTGTGGCGTTTATTGGTGCGATAGTTGCGCTTTGTCCACGCATTGGCGTGGTTAACTGGAATGAAGTTGATGTGCCTTGGCATCTGTTGTTGTTCTCCGCGGGCGCCTACACTTTGGGGGCAGGCTTTAAACAAACGGATCTGCCCAATTTGGCGGTTAATTTTAGCTTGGAATATTTTGGTTTAGATGAAACCACACCATTTAGTGTGTTTTATATCGCACTAACAGGTGCCATGTTACTTAGCTCCTTAGTATTTCAGTCTAAAACGATGCGAACTATGCTGTTTGTACCGATAGCAATCGGTATTGCACAACGATTTGATTTTCCGATTATGAGTTTAGCGCTACCAGTGGCATTACTCATTGAACATGTTTATGTTTTACCGTTTAATAGTAAGCCTGCATTACTACTCTATTCCACCGACCATTACAGCTTAAGTGATACCTTTAAATTTGGTTTTACCATGTTGATGATAGGTTGGGCTGTGAGTATCCTAATGGGAGAAACTTGGTTTAAGTGGTTAGGCTACGCACCAAATGGTGTATTCTGGTGATGCGAGATATGGCTGTAAATTTACATGGATTAGCGAGATAGAGTATGAGTGCCAAGAATAATGAAATTCGCAGTAAACTGGCGTTATTACAACTAGCAGAAGAGTTAGGCAGCATTAGTAAAGCCTGCGACATTATGGGCTACAGTCGTGATAGTTATTATCGGTTTAAAAAACAGTACGCAACTGCCGGTGAACGTGGACTGAAAAACCTATCTCGCAAAAAGCCTGCAATAAAAAATCGGGTATCAGCTGCAGTTGAAGAGCAGGTGATAGAGATTGCCTTAGATTATCCCAATTATGGTCAGGCGAAAGCGGCGGAATTATTGACTGCCAGAGGTTGTGTCATTTCAGCCTCTGGTGTACGTACTATTTGGGTTCGACATAATTTAGAGACAAAAAAAAGCCGCTTGTTGGCGTTAAATTCCAAGCTTAAACAAGAGGAAGATTGGTCGCCATTAGAGCAGCAACATCTGGAGCAGTTACATAAGTTATCGCCTGATGAACCAATGATTGAGTGTTTGTTCCCAGGCGATATCTGTGTGCAAGATACCTTTGATTTAGGTGATATAGCGCCTTTGGGCAGACTTTATCAGCACACTTTTGTTGATGGGTATACTCAATATGCAATCGCTGCGGTGATGGTAGACAACAGTTCGGAGTCGGTAGCCAAATTCCTAACCGAAATCGTTTTACCTTGGTACCAAGAGAACCAGGTCAAAATCAATAGTATTTTGACCGATAGGGGTACTGAATTTTCCGGAAAGAAAGGGATAGCATTTAATCATGTTCTTACAGAACAACAGATTAAACATATCCAAATGAGGGCGTATAACGGTCCTGTAGTTAATGGTATTGCTGCTAGGTTCCAGACTTTTGCCTACAACGAGTTTTTTGAGCCTTTCCTTAAATCGAATAAAGTGACCTCTTTGCAACAGCTTAATCAGCACTTCAATGAATGGCAGTCTCAATATAATCAAGCGGAGTCGCAGTCAGGAAGGTACACCTTAGGGAGAACGGCAGCTGAAGTGCTGAACCTAAGTCGCCATTTAATTCCTGCTGAACCTGTCACGAATCGCTAAAATTTAATATCAAATTTGTTAGCGCGGTAGAGTAATCGTAACTTTCAAACCATGAGGCTGACAATTGTCGGCCTTTATTTTGCCTTGATGGGCGCTAACAGCTGCTTCTGCAATCGCTAAACCTAAGCCCCATCCGCCTGACTCTCTATCTCTTGCTGATTGTGGTCGATAAAATGGCTTAAAAATCGCTTCTAAGTCTGATTGGTCAGGGATCCCTGGGCCATCATCAATGATCTCTAGTGTAAGTTGTTTGGCTGTTATAGAGGCTTGAATGGTGACTTGTGAAACTGCATAACGAATGGCGTTGCGTAGTAAGTTCTCCACCGCCCTTGTGAGTGGTCTTGGATAGATAGGCACTTGTATCGAGTCGTCGATATCAATATGCAACAGCTTATTCTGTTGTTGCGCTTCAAAATCAGCATCATCGAGTATCTGGCTTAATGCTTCTGCAAGTTCTAACTGGTGTTTAGACTCGTTGGCATTTAGCTTCACTCTAGACAGCTCTAATAGCTCAGCAATCATTTTCTCTAATTGATCGGCTTCATATTCTATGCGATCAATCTCTTGGGTCTGCTGGCCTTTTTTGCGGCTGAGTGCCAAGGAGAGTTTTAGTCGAGTCAGTGGGGTGCGAAGTTCGTGTGAAATATCACTTATTAGCCGCTGTTGGCTGTTGACCATATCTTCAACGGAATCAGCCATGCCATTGAAAGCCTGCGCGAGTTGACCTATTTCATCATTACGCTTGGCGGTGGCCGTGTCGACACGGCTACTGAGATCGCCGTTAGCGAGCGCATCGGCACTGCGTTTAAGTGATCGCAGTGGCTTACCGAGGTGCCAGGCAAATAACCCGCACAGCAGGCCTGAGAGTACTATTGCGATACTCAATGTAAGCAATTTATTGTCAATAAAGAAGAAAAACCACGGCCGAGGATGATGATCCGGTAGCCGTCCAAATAATGAGTATTGTTGTTGGTTTGCTTCGAAGATATAAGGGCCAAATATTAGCTCGTCCCTAAACTGGTGTTTGATTGGTTGCTCAGCTTCATCAGCAAGTAGCATAAAGCGGCGCAATGAACGGGATGGCTTATGGGAATTAAGTACTCGGCCATTTTGATCAACTAAATAAATTTTAACTGGCCGACCATTAAACTCCTTAAAGCGGCCCCAACGTCTTAGTTTGTCTTCTTGCAACAGATGAGGATTAGCTTTTAGTTTATCAGCCACCTTTGATAATAGGTGTTCTAAAGAGGGTGGTAGCTCGGTTTGATCGTGGTTTTGCTGCAATAGCGGCAAAATACCGATTAAGGCAATAATTAACGAACTGCAGAGCCAAAAACCAAGCAGCAGTTTTACAAAAATATTATTGGGGCTTTTAATTTTTGGCATCTTAAGGTAACCAGATATAACCTTTGCCACGAATGGTTTTCACCCTTGGGCGACCATCAATACGTTCGGGCATTTTCTTGCGTAAATTTGATAGGTGCATATCTAAGCTGCGATCAAACGGCATCAATTTTTTACCCAGTACTTTTTCGCTGAGCGTTTCTTTAGAGGCGAGCTCACCGGCATTTTGGACCAGTTCATATAACAAACTAAACTCTGTGCCTGTCAGTACAATAAGCTGTTCTTGGCAGTGCACCTCTTGGCGGGCAGGATCTAAATTAAGATCGCCAAAAGACTGCACAGCAGTTGTTTTGTCATCAGCTTTTACATTGGTACGCCGAATTATTGCGCGAATGCGGGCAACAAGTTCACGGTCATTAAAAGGTTTTGGTAAATAGTCATCAGCGCCAATTTCAAGGCCGACAACTCTGTCTATCTCATCGCCTCGTGCGGTTAGCATCAGCACAGGGGTTTGTTTTTTGGTGCGCAGTGCACGTAATACTTCAAAGCCGTTGAGCTTAGGCAGCATGACATCTAGCAAGATAAGGTCAAAGGATTGCTCAACAGCGAGATCGAGCCCCGCTTGTCCGTCATGGGCTAACGTTAAATCGAACCCTTCAAGTTCTAATAGCTGTGCCAGCAGTTCTGAAAGACCTAAGTCATCATCTATCAACAATATACGGCTCATGTTAACCCTTTTTAGCTTACTTAATATTTGGAGTATACCCTGTTTGGTGTCAATTGCAGTTTAGGAGTGTAATCGAACGTAAAGATGATTATTGACACGAGTAGTTGCAGGAACTTTACAGTGTTTTACGCACGCAAAACTCTCGCTTACATTGCAATCACTATACTGGGAACCGTCAATTACAGCTTAGCGATGCTAAGCTCAATAATATTTTAAGAGGCTACCATTATGAAAAACAATACATTGAAAGCAAGTTTGCTCGCCATAGTGGCCAGCACAACACTATTAACAGCAGGTGTTTACGCGGCTGATAATGCTAAAGACTCTAACGACGGTCATGGTAAACAAGGATATCACCAAATGAAAGGTGATCGTGGCGGTCATCATGACATGCGTAAAATGTTCCGCGGTTTAGATCTAACAGATGAACAGAAAACTGAGCTGAAGGCTTTGTTTACTTCGCATCGTGATGAGATGAAGCAGAATCGTCCATCAAAAGAGGAAAGGGTTGCACAGAAAGAGCAGATGTTGAACTTTATTACAGCCGCTAATTTTAGTGAAGATGAAGTTAGACAAGCATTAGCAGCTAAGCAAGAAGCGCGTCAGCAAAAAGCTGTCGATATGCTAAAACTACAAAACCAAGCCTATCAAATATTAACACCTGAGCAGCAAGAGAAGTTTAAGCAACGTTTTGCTAAGCACGGTAAAAGATAACAAGTCGCTATTGTAGATTAGGCAATTGGCTGAACGGTTAATTACTTTTATCTATTAAGTTGATTGTATTAACTTGGGAGGAGTCATCGGATTTTCTCCCAAGTTTGTTATAAACTTAAGCTCTGTGTTTCCCTTACTGTAATAGTAAACAGATCTTATGAATGACTCTTCTCAATATGACTTCTGGGTAAAGCTGGCCAGCCGCGCTGCGGTTGCAACGGCTTTAACCCTCATTGTTATTAAGCTTGCTGCATGGATGTATTCAGGCTCAGCCAGTATGTTGGCATCTTTAACTGATTCTTTTGCTGATGCTTTGGCTTCTATCGTTAACTTTATTGCGATTCGCTATGCGATTGTGCCAGCTGATCAAGACCATCGTTATGGTCATGGTAAAGCGGAGCCGTTAGCGGCGCTCGCGCAATCAGCCTTTATTCTAGGGTCTGCCTTTCTGCTATTTTTCCACGGTGGAGAGCGGCTCATTAATCCCGTAGAAGTTAAGCATGCCACCTTAGGTGTGATTGTGTCTATTATTGCGATAATAATGACCTTTGCACTTGTGATGCTGCAGAAAAGGGCGCTGGCAGCAACCTCTAGCACAGTGGTTGAAGCCGATGCATTGCACTATAAGTCAGATCTATTTTTAAATGCCGCAGTGTTACTTGCTTTGGTGCTTTCACAATATGGCTGGTGGTGGGCTGATGGTTTATTTGCAGTGTTAATCGCTTTATTCATTGGGCAACAAGCTATTGGGCTTGCCTATCGCTCTGTACAGTCACTACTTGATCGTGAATTAGACGATGAAACACGAAACAAAATCACTGATATCGCTATTAACGATCCTCAAGTTAGAGGGATCCACGACTTGAGAACCCGTGAATCTGGCAAAACCATGTTCATTCAATTCCATTTAGAGCTTGATGGTGCGCTGAGCCTCGATAAAGCGCACAACATAGCAGTAGAAACCTCAGTTAGGATCCGCCAAGAGTTTACTGATGCAGAAGTTATTATCCATCAAGACCCAGTGTAAAATTGGGCTGGTTTGATGAAAAACGGCAGCCTAACCTTGTTGGTTAAATGTTGTGCTTTATGGGGGTATTTGTTGGATAAAGATAGTTAAAATAATTACTTGCATATAGTTGTCGCAATTTGTATCACCGCTATGATAAATTCCTCCGCATCAAAAACGATGTAGGGAATAAATCATGAAAAAATTATCAATTATAGCGCTAGCAGTACTTGGATTAACCACTTCAACTGTTGCTTCTGCAGAGACGGATCGCGTTGGCGCATACGTAGGTGGCCAAATTGGCGCTATTTCAGTTGATGCTGAAGGTGACTCTGAATCAGGCCAAAGCTATGGTGCTTATGGTGGATATAACTTCAACGAGTGGTTTGGTTTAGAAGGTACAATCTACGTAACTAATGACTTTGTTGATAATGAATTTGCTAGTGTACATGCTGCATCGTTTAGTGTTGCACCTAAATTTACCTTAGTCCTTAATGATACTTTTTCGTTGTATGGCAAAGTGGGTGTAGCATCGGTTGCCGTTGTTATCGATAACGTTATTCGTGATGTTGATTACCAAGGATTTGGTGTAACAGTTGGTGCGGGTGTTAATGCGGCAATTACTGACAGCCTAAACATCCGCTTGGGTTATGACTATACGAGTGCCGATCTTGATTCAGATGATTTTGGTGCCCAAGATATTGATATGGATCTGTCAAACGTTACCCTAGGCATGCATTACCAGTTCTAAGCTGAGTTGATGCTGTATCTGGCTAGTAATAAAAAGGATATCCTTTTTTGATCTCTTAGAAATATCAACGGTATTAGCAAGGAATAAATCGGTTTACTTAAACATCGACTTTGTATCTGAGCTTTGAATATAAGTGAAACTTTGTTATTAAGTTGAGAATTTATAATAGTTAAACCCTAATGTTATCAAGGTAATAAAGTTTGTGATAGTTTCCGAACCTCAAAAAAACGATGTAAGGGAATCATCATGAAAAAATTATCAATTATGGCATTAGCCGTTTTAGGGCTAACAGCTTCAAATATTGCTTTAGCTGAGACGGATCGTGTTGGAGCGTATGCTGGTGGGCAAATTGGTGCCTTTTCTGCTGATCTAGAAGGCGGGTCAGAATCTGGGCAAAGCTTTGGGGCCTACGGCGGTTATAACTTTAATGAGTGGTTTGGCTTAGAAGGTGCGCTCTACCTTACCAATGACTTCATCGACGAAGGAGAGGCAACAGCTAATGCGCTTTCATTCTCGGCCGCACCTAAATTTACATGGGTGATCAACGATACCTTTTCTTTGTACGGTAAAGTCGGTGTTGCATCTGCAGCGATTGTTATTGAAAGTGCGCTTCCAGATATTGAATATACGGGCATTGGTTTGACTTACGGCGCAGGGATCAACGCTGCGATAACTGAAAAGTTAACTGTGCGGTTAGGTTATGACTTTTTGTCTGCGACACTTGAATCTGATGACTTCGACTTGCCCGATGCGGATGTCGAATTCTCTAATGTAACACTAGGCATGCATTACCAGTTTTAATACCAATCAGTATAAGAAGTTGATCTACTCAGAGCGATCAAATCTTTATACTGATTGGTATAAGCTGAGTTGATGCTGTATCTGGCTAGTAATAAAAAGGATATCGTTTGATATCCTTTTTTAGTTTTGAGGCTGGGGCTTCAGCTATTCCATTGCCAACTCTTTCAGTTTTCGAGTGAGGGTATTGCGTCCCCATCCCAAGCGTTTGGCTGCTTCCTGTTTATGACCATTGGTATGCTTAAGTGCTGTTTCCAATAAGATACGTTCAAAAGCTGGCTGGACTTCTGTAAGCAGGTCACTTTCGCCTTCACCTAAGCGTTGGTCAATCCACAGCTTGAGCGCAGTTTCCCAGTCATTGTCATGGCTGTTATTTTCTGCTGATACGCTGCTATCTTGCAGTAATTCTGGCGGTAAATCCTGCGGGAGGATCTCTTGTCCTGACGCCATAACCGTTAACCAGCGACAAGTATTCTCCAATTGACGTACGTTACCCGGCCAAGGCAAAGTTGCTAGCTTATTGGCAGTTTCTTTGGTCAATGTTTTGGGTTCAACATCGATCTCTTTTGCTGCAATCGCGAGAAAGTGGCGAGCTAGTTGGGCAATATCTTCTCGTCGTTGCGATAAAGGTGGCAAGTGTACTCGAATGACATTGAGTCGATGAAACAGATCTTCCCTGAACTCGCCTTGTTGCACCAGTAATTCTAGGTTTTGATGAGTAGCTGCGATAATTCGCACATCGACTTGCACTGGCGAGTGACCACCCACTCGGTAAAATTGACCGTCGGCTAAAACCCTAAGTAAACGTGTTTGCACGTCTAATGGCATATCACCTATTTCATCGAGGAACAGGGTGCCACCATTCGCCTGTTCAAATCGACCTTGGCGCACGCCGCCTGCACCAGTAAAGGCGCCCTTTTCATGGCCAAACAGCTCTGACTCAATTAAGTCTTTTGGGATAGCTGCCATGTTGATGGCAATAAAAGGTTTATCTTTTCTCGGGCTGTGTTTGTGCAACGCGCTTGCCACCAGTTCTTTACCGGTTCCTGATTGGCCATTGATTAATACGCTGATTGATGATCGTGATAGTCGGCCAATGGCTCTAAACACTTCCTGCATAGCTGGGGCTTCACCAATGATCTCTGGTGTGGCAATAACCGGCTCTGCTGCCGTATTACTGCTGTTCTGTTCGTTAGCATGTGTTATCGCCCGCTCGACCAAAGAGATGGCTTCATCGATATCAAACGGTTTTGGCAGGTATTCAAAGGCGCCTGCTTGGTAGGCGCTAACAGCGCTATCAAGATCTGAGTGAGCCGTCATAATGATAACGGGAATGTGCGGATAGTGGTTTTGCAACCGTTCTAATAAAGTTAACCCGTCGGTGCCTGGCATACGAATATCAGACACGATGACTTTGGGCTGTGCCATTTCTAAAGCATCCCATAGCGACTCAGCTGCAGCGAAGCTAGCACTAGTTAAGTTCGCGCTCTTCAGTGATTTCTCAAGTACCCAGCGAATAGAGCTGTCATCATCGAGGACCCATACTTGTTCTGTCATGTTTATATATTCCTCAATTAACTATTGATGGGTAGGGTAATGGTGAAAGCGGTGCGACCTACAGATGAGTCACAATCAATGCGGCCGCCGTGGAGTCGGGCAAAATTATGGGCAATGGATAGACCTAAGCCAGAACCTTGCTCACGGCCTGTGACCATAGGGTAGAACAGGGTATCCATCAGCTCCGGGTTAATGCCTGGGCCGTTATCAATAACGGATAGCATTAATACCAATTTGTGCCGTTGAGTGCCGATTGTGACTTGATGTTGGGTGCGGGTTTTTATACTGATATTTCCACCTGCGTTGTCGAGTGCTTGCACCGCATTTTGCACAATATTAAGCAGAGCTTGTTGCAGCTGATCGGGATCCATTTCGATATCGGGGATGGAGGGATCATAATCTTGAGTCAAACGGATATTGTCAGGCAAGGTTAAGTTCACCAGCTGCAATACCTTATGTACCACTTCGTGGATATTATAAAGGCTGTGTTGAGTCGGCTTTTGTGGGCCTAATAACCGGTCAACCAGGCTGCGCAGACGATCGGCTTGCTCAATAATAAGGTCGGTAAACTCATTGAGCTCAGGCTCTTTTAGTTCTCGCGATAACAGTTGCGCCGCGCCGCGTAACCCTCCTAGTGGATTTTTGATCTCGTGGGCAAGGTTTCTAACAAGAAATTGTGCGGCTTGTTGCTGGGCATCTTGAGTGAGTTGCTGGTGGATCCGTCGTTGTTGATCGACCTGTCTCAACTCAAGTAACGCTTGGCTATTTTCCTGTTCAATTGGAGTTAAGGTGACATCAACAGTATGCTGTTGCCCATCTAAAGTGACGAGTGATACCGTGTTAACCGTAAGCCCCTGATTGTCTCTAATAGCAACTTGTAACAGGGGGAGATCGACCGCTAAAGTTTGATAATGGTTAGGAAAGCTCAGTTCAAGCAGCTTGTTGTTACTCACGCCTAAAAGTTGCTCAGTGGCGACATTAGTATAAAGCAGCTCGAGTTCATCATTTATGACTAACACCGCAGTCACTAAATGATTGAGCAATAAACCTGTATCCATCTACGACTCCGCCTTATTCAGTTGCACCACTTTGGGACTTTAATTTGGTTGCACCACTATGGTGCACCAAAGTGGTGCGCTCTGCAACTAGACTTCATCGAAGCAATAATACTAATCGTTAATAATTAAGGATTTGTATTTAAAGGTTTTAATGTGTTTCATCGCCTTTATTGTAAGTACTATCTAGCTCTATTTTGTATTGTTCGATGAAGAAATACTTTTCTTGGTGGGGTAGATGCAAGTAGTTTGCCGTCTTGTGTTAGCGCCTTAATCACAAAGCTATGCTCGCCACGATCGATATTGGTCACTCGGAATAAACCTCTTTGCTGCGCATCACCATACTGTTTGCCATCCATGAATAGAACAAGTAGGTGAGAAGAGGCGAGTTCTGGTTCAAGCTGTACCGCGATTGAGATCTCACCTTCGTTACTTCTAATCGTTTCCTCTTCGCTTGGCGAAGTGATACGCATGGTATAATCGACGCGATCAGCTGGTGGTTGAGCGGACTTTGTTTTGCTATAAGGCTGGGGAAGTTTTACTTGGTTTTCGGTATTTTTATTAAATTCCACCACCTCTGCATTCTTTACTGGCTCGTCAGAAAAATGAACTTTGCCATCTTCATCTACCCACTTGTATACCGTCGCATGGATCAGCGGGCTAATGAGTAGAGCTAACATAAGTAAACTAAGGCGCATAGTGGTTTCCTTGATGAACATTGGCTTTGTCAGATTAACGCTTTTTTAACAATAAATCATGAACTTTGTTGCCGTTAACTTATACTGATTCTTAAGGTGTTCATGTTAAATATAAGTCTGTGCGACTTTTGTGCTACTGTTGAATAGAGAAGCGTGCAGCGTACATGGATAGAGTTGGTATAGGGAATAGGGTGTGAAAAAATCTAATCTAGGCTTTACCTTAATTGAGCTGGTTGTAGTGATTATTGTACTGGGTATTTTAGCGGTGATTGCAGCGCCAAAATTCCTCGACTTAAGAACAGATGCAGATCATGCCGTAATGAAAGGGATGCAGGGGAGTTTAAAGTCCGCTCGAGACTTGGTCGCAGCTCAAATTGCACTTAGACCCGAAAATTTAAGCGCTAATAATCGAAGCTTTACGCTTGAAAATGGCCAACTCATTGAGGTGCGTGGTCAATATCCTGATGGTAGGTGGCAAGACACCTTCGACCAAATAGTTGACTTTAATAGTGTTACTTTCGTGAGCACTAATCAATGTACTGAAGATAATTCACTCACTGCTTGGTGCGCGCGTGAGAAAAATCGTGGCTGGTTTAACAATCGCGGCTATAGCACCGAAAGGGGGCGAGGCTTTGTGATTTTCCCCCAAGGGAATAACGTCAATCAAGATGCGTGTTATCTGTATTACTTTACACCTAACCGTCGTAACGTTGTTGGTTTAGGTAGCTTACCTATCGTTGAACTCGATTTAAGTGATTGCAGCTAAATTACGTTAATTTGGAAGAGGGATTTATGACATTGAGATACTGGCTGATGTTGCCAATTTTTATTAGTTTCTCATCATTAGCGGCGTCGCCAAGCTTTGACTGTAGTAAGGCAAGTGGTGAAGTTGAAATACTGATCTGCAACGATGAAGGACTGGCTAAGTTAGATAGGCAACTGGCAAGCGTATACCAGCAAGCCTTGGTCAATATTCCTGCTGCAGAGCAACCTAAGGCGATGCAAAGAGGTTGGATAAAAGGGCGTAATGATTGCTGGAAGTCAGCAGATGTTCGTCAATGCACAGCGCAAAACTACCAAAGCCGTATCATTGAGTTACAGATCCAAGGTGGGCTATTAGAGGTTCCTGCAAGTGTAGAATTTGACTGTGGTGAGTTCTCAAAGATCAGTGCCGTTTTTTATACTCAATTAGACCCGATAACTGCAGTTTTTAGCTTTGATGATCAACAGCTGATTGCCAGTAATGTGATCAGTGCGAGTGGCGCCAAGTATCTGGGGCAAAACTTTGAATTTTGGGAGCATCATGGCGAAGCAAGCGTTCGCTATTTTGACACCGCGGCGAAATGTGTAATCCGAAAATAATGAAGGCAGCCATGAGCTGCCTTTTACTTCTTCAAGTAGAACGGGTATAGATTAGCTATTCTCGTACTTTAGCTCTATTTCACCCGCCTTAATGCTATTAGCGTGCTGAGCTAACTGTTTGGCATATGTGGCTATATGAGGGTATTTCTCCACTTCACCGCTGGCCACTAACAGCTCTACGATGAACGACATCATGATGTCTGCCCCAGTGAGCTTATCTGCAACTAAGTAGCGTTTTCCTGCCAACGCTTGGTTGACATAGCTAAGAATTTTTTCAGTTTCTACCGCCGCGTAACCTTCTAAGAAATTGGTTTGGCAACCATCTTTAGCGACAAACATTCTAAGCAGTAAAGGCAATATGGCCGAGCTTTCAGCGAAGTGAAGCCACTGCAGATACTCGACATAATCACTACTGCCTTTTTCTGGAGCGAGCTTACCTGCTGCATGGGTATCAATAAGATACTCGGTGATCGCACCTGACTCGGCAATAACCTGTTGCTTATATTCAATCACTGGAGATTTACCCAACGGGTGGATCGCTTTAAGCTCTGGTGGCGCTAAGAAGGTTTGGCTATCTCGCTGATACGCTTTAATTTGATAGTCTAGTCCCAGCTCTTCAAGTAACCAGATAATCCGCTTTGAGCGTGATTTGTTAAGATGGTGCAGAGTGATCATTGGCAGTCCTTTACAAAATATATTGAGCGGCTAACCCAAAAGTACGCCGCTTATAACTAGCGATAGTGATTACTTAAGCTGCTTGATGATCTCATCGGCCACAACTTCAGAAGATGCAGGATTTTGACCGGTAATGAGGTTGCCATCAACGGCTAAATAGCTCGCCCAGTCATCACTCTTACTGTAGAGCGCACCGTGAGCTAGCATCATATCTTCAACAAGGTAAGGCACGATGTCAGTTAGCTGCACTGCGGCTTCTTCTGTGTTGGTAAAACCTGTCACTTTTTTACCGGCAACTAATGGCGTGCCATCAGCGGCTTTGACGTTTTTAAGCGCCCCTGGTGCATGACATACCAGGCCGACTGGCTTACTGGCTTGATAAAAGTTCTCTATCAGTGCAATTGAGTTCGCATCATTGGTTAGATCCCAAAGTGGCCCGTGCCCACCTGGGTAAAAAACAGCGTCGTAATCATCAGCGTTAACTTGTGCAAGTACTTGGGTGCTAGCAAGTTGTTGCTGCGCGTCAGTGTCTTTATTGAATCTATCAGTTGCTGCAGTTTGGAAATCTGGTTGCTCACTGCTTGGATCGAGTGGTGGCTGGCCGCCAGCTGGTGACGCTAGGGTGACGTTAAACCCGCTGTCTTTAAAGCGATAGTATGGGCTGGCAAACTCTTCCAACCAAAAGCCTGTTTTTAACCCAGTGTCGCCGAGTTTATCGTGTGAGGTTAGTACCATTAACACATTCATTTAATCATCCTTCTTCATGCTTAATTGTTATCGCTATAACCCGCTTTACCAGCGGGTTATGCGATAAGTTGATTGCAGTAGAGTTATTATGCTTACAGGTTGCGCTCTAAAATTTTGCGGCTCATGGCTAAGTCAACATCTTGCTTTTCGCCTAAAGCTGTCATGCCGTGAGCTTCTAGTTGCTCGATCACTTTGTCGATGCTGCTGGCATCTAAACCATAGTCGGTAAGACGAGTCTTGATACCCATAGCTTCGAAAAATTCGCGTGTTTTAGCGATTGCAGCATCAATAATTTCGTCGTTAGTGCCTTGAGTTATTCCCCAAACACGATCAGCATATTGCAGCAGTTTCTCTTGCTTACCTTCGCGACGACAATCAAGCATACCTGGCAAAACGATAGCGATAGTACGGGCGTGGTCGATGTCGTAAAGTGCTGTGAGTTCATGACCAATCATATGGGTTGCCCAGTCATGGGGAACACCACGGCCAATCACACCGCTAAGTGCCATGGTGGCTACCCACATTAGGTTAGCTCTAACATCAAAATCTTTGGGTTCGCTCAAGGCTTTAGGGCCAAGCTCAATCAATGTTTGTAGTAAACCTTCGGCAAAACGGTCCTGCACGGCAGCATTTACTGGGTAGGTTAAGTACTGCTCGGTGATATGAATAAATGCATCGACCACACCGTTGGCGACTTGACGCTCAGGCAGGGTAAAGGTTTTACTCGGATCTAAAACGGAGAACTTTGGATATACATGGTCGCTCATGAATGACAGCTTAGCTTGATACTCTTTACGAGTGACAACGCTGGCGCTGTTCATTTCAGAGCCTGTTGCTGGCAGTGTCAGTACTGTACCGAAAGGCATTGCTTGCGTGACTTTTGCACCCCAGCTTAAAAGAATATCCCATGGCTCACCTTCAAAAAGTGCTGCAGCCGCAACAAATTTAGTACCATCAATAACTGAGCCACCACCCACTGCGAGTAGAAAGTCGATGTTCTGCTGCTTAACTATTTCAACAGCTTGCATTAATGTCTCATAAGTCGGGTTCGCTTCGATACCGCCAAACTCAACGATTTCACGTTGTCCTAGTGCGGCTTTTACTTCGCCTAGAGTGCCTGTTTTTTCCGCGCTGCTGCCACCAAATAACACTAGCACTTTGGCATCTTTTGCCACTAGGTTGTCCAGTTCAGCAATCTTTCCTTCACCAAAGCTAATGTGGGTTGGATTGTAGTAATCAAAGCTATTCATAATGGTTCCTATCTATCGGTGTATACACCGAATGAATACAATTTAGTAGACCAGTCGTCTAGTAAATAGTTAAAAAATACCCGCCCTAAGCATAGGCGGGGGAGATAAAACTGCTGGCTATTTCAGTGGAGGGATAGGCTGAGCCAACAGGGCTTTGGTGACTTGCAATACGCGCTCGATTGCATTTGGATCACGGGATAACTTATTTCTTAAGCTAGCGCCCAACCAAAGCTGGTATAAGGTTTCTGCTGTTATGTCAGCTTGCATTGTTGGCAGTGAGCCATCTTCAATACCAGCTTGAATACATCCAGCTAGACGAGCGATGACAGCCGAGGAACCTTTATCAAGTGCAAGGCGCATTGATTCTGATAGGTCGGCAACTTCAGCGCTGAGCTTAACCACTAAGCATTTCTGGTCGATACTGCAATCGCTCTGTGTTGTTTGCCAACGTAACCAATAGCTCATCAGCCGTTCAAGACCTGTCCCATGCCGAGGCTCAAATAGTTCATCGATACTGCTAAGGTAGCCCTTGAAGTAACTATTGATTATCTCCTCGCCAAACTGCTCCTTAGATTTGAAGTAGTGGTAAAAAGAGCCTTTTGGCACATCGGCAAATTTTAAGATCTGTGATAAGCCGACATTCGAAAAGCCTTTACTCGAAATAAGGCTATAGCCAGAATCGATAATATGTTGACGTGTCTGCTGAGATTCAATTTTCATGGTTATTAGCTTAGCCGCTATTAGACCGGTCGTCTAGTGATTTTTGACATGCTTGATCTATCAACAATATTTTCAATCTGAATTCTAGATGATACGCTCAGTTAAATTGTTTAAGGTCAAATAGTTAACCTTGCTATAACGGTAGGGTGCTTCGAGAAAAGTTTTGTTTTAGCACCACGGTAGACTCTATACCCGCAATACAGTTAAGACTGCCAAGGGATTTTTTTACAAAACTTTCGTAGCTGAGTAGATCGCTTGCAACGATTTTGAGCACATAATCATGCCCCCCTGTCACAACTGAACATTCCATCACTTGCTCAAGTCGCTCCATTGCACTTTCAAATCGCTGTGCATGTTGATCTGAGTTTTCGGTGAGGCGCACAAACGCATATACCACCACGTTAAGGCCAACCTCTTTTGGCTCTATTTGAGCAGCGTAGCCGCTGATAACTCCACTGTCTTCGAGTTTTCTGACTCTGCGCAGGCAAGGCGTATCAGACATATTGAGTCGTGAGGCGAGCTCAGAGATTGCAATACGACCATGCTTTTGCAAAATAGCGAGAATATTACGATCTTTACTGTCCAATGAGTCATCCCATTATTTACTTTTAGTCTATTTCAACACTATAACGCTAATTTATAGTGGAATTCGATCTTAATCTAAAGTTATTCAATGAAGAATGATGATTTCAACCCAAGAGATACTGATAGGCTAATTCAACAAAATAATAACAATAATAGGACTTACTCTATGACTCTCAATACCCGTGCCTTTGATCACTGGATCCGCACTCGATTTGTCGAGCTTAATACCGAATTAGAGCAACTTTATGCAGGGCAGGCTGACCGCGCCAATGTTGAAGGTGTGGGTGAGCATCTGAAGCAAGCCTTGCAAGGGGAAGGGCGAGAGATGATTGCGACCCTGCTGGCAGAGGGAAACACCGATGAAGGATTTGATCATGCCTTTGATCTATTGGGAAATGTTGGTTTGTATATGGCGGCATGTCGCCGTCATGAGATCACTGAGCCTTCTCGAGAAAGAGTTTCACCACTCACTGAGGCATCGGCGTTAGCAATGCATATTGGCGCCTCTATCGGCGTGACGCCAAGATTTGCCACAGCCCATTTAACCACCCATAACAGTGCGCAAAACGGTCTCTATAAACGCTTTACTAACCTGCCTGCCGAAAAGCTATTTGTTGATTACAATACTAAGGGCATTTTGGCATATAAGCGTGCAGCTGATGCGCTGATTAAAATTGAGCCTCTTGGGATCACTCATCCTATCGCAGCAGATTTACTCAAGGTTGCCAAGCAAGCGCTAGTCGATGTTAAAGAGTCAAATCAACAGTTATTTAAAAAGCTCGATACTGATGATTTTTTCTATTGTGTAAGACCCTATTACAAGCCATATAGAGTGGGCTCTCAGGTATATCGTGGTGCCAATGCGGGTGATTTTGCAGGCATTAACGTCATTGATATGTTGTTAGGGCTGTGTGAGGCCAACGAACCTGCTTATTCGCAAATGCTGGTGGATAAGTTTTTGTATATGATGCCTGAAGATCAAAGTATTTTGCGTGACTGTATGCGCCGGACTAGCTTTATGGATGAGCTTTTAGCACTACAACATCTAAATCAGCAATCCTGGTTTACAGAAAACGTAACACTGTTTTTAGAAGTTTGTGCGCTGCATGGTGATACAGCTATTCAACATCATAACGAGTTAGTGAACAAGTACATTGCTGTTCCTTCAAAGAAACTGCAGCAACAGCATATGGATAAGGTGACTGCCAGTGGCCCACCATTACCGGTACTTTTGAATGCGTTGGAGAAACTACGTGATCGCCGGGCTGCCGCTGAGCGCAGTGATATCAACACGCGTTACGATGATATTAAGTCGCTCAAAGCCAGTTTAGAGGCGCTTTGATATGAAGGACTTTAAAAACGACTTTATGTTGGCGCCAGGTTGTTACTTATTAAACCACTCAGTGGGACGGCCGCTAAAAACGGCAGAGCAATCTTTTAAACAGCAATTTTTTACCCCGTGGCAAGACTCTGGAGTTGAACCTTGGGGAGATTGGCTTGGTATTATTGAACGCTTTACTCAGGCGTTATCAACTTTGTTTAACGCCCCTGCTAACGAGTTTTGCCCGCAAGTTAACCTGTCGAGTGCGTTGACTAAACTGGTGATGTCAGTAGAACGCTTGCAGCAAAGTGATGCTGTAATTTTATTGAGTGAGCTTGATTTTCCCAGCATGGGTTTTGCGCTGAAGAAGGCGTTACCTCATGGTTGTGAGCTGCGATTTATCCCCGCTGCAAACGACATTACTGACGCTAATGTGTGGGATAGCTTTATTACTTCAGATGTTGATATGGTGTTTGTCAGTCATGCTTACTCAAACACGGGGCAGTTATCGCCAATAGAGCAGATTGTCGAAACAGCTAAAGCGAGAGAGGCATTGACCTTAGTCGATATCGCACAGTCAGCAGGTATTGTACCGCTAGATCTTAACGCGTTGCAGGCCGATTTCATGATAGGTTCTAGCGTTAAATGGTTATGTGGTGGGCCTGGAGCGGCTTATCTCTGGGTCAATAAACAACATATCGCGGATTGCCAACCTAAAGATGTCGGCTGGTTTAGCCATGAGAATCCATTCGAGTTTGATATTCATGACTTTCGTTATCATCAAAGTGCATTGAAATTTTGGGGAGGTACTCCCTCTATTGCCCCTTTTGCCATAGCATCTCACAGCATTGAGTATTTTAGTCGCGTGGGCTCGATTGCACTACGGCAACATAACCAACAGTTACTCGATGTTATTGCTGCAGAACTGGAAGGCAAAGTGGTTTCTCCTCGGGCGCCAAGTCAACGTAGTGGTACCATTATTCTAGATTTTGCCGATAAACAGCAACAAGTCTTACCAAGACTAAAAAGTGCTAATGTTAGTGTTGATGTACGAAGCTTTGGAATGCGGGTGTCGCCACATATTTATAATGATGAGGCCGATATACATGAGTTCTTGAAATGGGTAAAAGCGACTTAACACTTAAACTTAGCGACGCCTTTTAAGAGCCATATCTATGGGGCTCAAGGCGTCGATTAATGCTAGTAGTTGCTAGCGATTAAGTGCACGTAAATGCGTTTTACGGTAGTCAAACTGTTGGTTTAGTCTAGTGATATCACCTAGGCTCATTTTCGCTACAACAGTGTTGCCTTTATCATCAGATACATATTTCTGGGCTGTAGCATTTACAAAATCAACGACGTAAACATTGCCTGCAGCTAATGCCTTGGCTGCATCAAGTGCGGCTGTTGCACTGCAATCGTTACACTTTGCCACTGGCGCCATTGCTGCCAAAGTTGATGTTGAGAAAAGCAGTGTTGCTAGTATCAATGGAGTCGTAAGGGATGTTTTCATTTTTAGTTCCTTCCGTAAAACTGTGATCGAGCTCACAGTTTAGAGGTGTTGCATAATAATTGTCCACTGTTTTTTAAATTTACTTTAAGCTAAGTTGTTGTTTAATATTGGCTTAATTAACCGAGTGCTAATATTTATTGAGAGAATTAAGATGATTGATATGGTTTTGTCTTTTAAGCGTTAGTTGCCTATTACCTAGTATTAGGTGATAGTTACAGTACTTCAGTATTACAAGGTGAGTTTAATGAAGTTAATCATGTCGTTACTTTGTCTATTCAGTTTTTCAGCTGTCTCCAGTGTGTGGAATACCCAGCAAATAAATGCCAATCTATCGTTTCGTGGTAGCGCTGCTGCTGACGGTGTTTTCTGGGTTAGTGGGTCTAAAAATAGCGTGTTCTTATCCAAGGATTCAGGCAAAACTTGGCTTGATGTATCTGTTAAAAATCAGCCGCTAACAGACTTTCGCGACATTGAAGTGTTTGATGCCAATACGGCGATAGTCATGGGGGCTGGCGAAGGCGAGCTATCTAAACTCTACATTACCGAAGATCAGGGCGCTTCATGGCAGTTATTGTTGCAAAACAAACATCAAGCAGGCTTTTTTGATTCGATTGCTTTTTGGGATCGAAACAATGGATTGTTGTTAGGCGATCCGGTTGACGGTTGCTTTGTTATCTTGCGCACACGTGATGGTGGAAAGAGTTGGCAGCGAATTGCCCGTGGCAGGTTACCGGAATTATTGGATCGTGAAGTTGCATTTGCCGCTAGTGGTAACACCCTTATGGTCGGTGAAGCGGGTCAGGCGTGGTTTACCACAGGAGGGTATAGCAGTTCTATTTATACCTCGCAAGATTATGGTGAGTACTGGCAACGAACGCATATCCCCTTGTTCGATGACACCCAAACTGCTGGCGGATATGGCATTTCTAAAAATAGCGTTAATGATATTTTTGTGGTTGGTGGTGACTACCAGCAACGGGATAAACATGATGCCAATATCGTATATTTAAAGAATAAAGTGTGGCATAAAACCCGAAAATCTACCCCAGGTCTCAGAACTGCGATGGTTTGTTATCAAACGACTTGTATCGTAACGGGAAAGCTCGCAACAGATATTTCATTTGACCATGGTTACAGTTGGCAGTCGCTGCAGATAGACGGATTAAAGCAAGGTTACTATTCGCTGGCCATTGATAATGACAGCGTGGTTGCTGCTGGGCATGACGGCAGAGTTGCAGTATTTACCATGCCTCAAAGGCAGTAATTGCCAAGGCAAATTTTTAACAGTATTAAGAAGATATAACACAAAGCCCAAGTATTTAACTTGGGCTTTGTGTTAGCTTAGTGCTAGATAGGTGATAATGGCACCTATACAGCCACCACACACCACTGCAATAGCGAGTATTATTGATTGAGACCGCAAAGAGACTTGTTGCATCTGTTGGCGGTCGGGAATTGGGATCTGTAACAAATTCTTTTGTTCAACCTCCAGCACCGCACACAAACCCAACAATGTCTCACTTGATGCGCTGCCCTCTTTTTCTACTCGCTGAACCGTGCGTAAGCTAATAGCACAAGCATCGGCCAGATGCTGTTGTGTCCAGCCTTTAGACTGGCGCAGTGCTTTTACGGTTATCGCATCAATCTCCATATTTTACTCCGCTAGCTCCTTTAGTTTTTTCGATATCTCTGGCATTTAATCAAGCTATAAATCGATGGGCTAACCAAGCCGCTACCCCACCAAAAATAAGTCCAGCGATGAAAAAAATCGATATTTGCTTAAGGGCTGATTTGCCATCCATATTACGGTAGGCTTTGGTTTCTGTAGTGACATACTCGCCATTTTTATAAAGGGCGCAAGCTACAGTGGCAGTAAGAAGATTGGTTACTTGAAATCTCACCTCGTAATCATTGCCCATATGGCAGAACTCGTGCGAGCTTTTCATTCCAAGGTTGCGCTTGTCACTCACAACCTCGTCATTGACATAGACAGTTTCTTGGCCTGAATACCCTGAACCGTGAGCAGTAATGCGCACTCCGGCATCTTCAAAATAGTACCAATATCCATTGGTAATCGTCGCCATATCCATAGTGGTATCCATTTTATGTCGAGTGATTGAGTTTTCCATAATGTGCTCCTCGCTGTGTTTGCATTTGAATTGCAGCAAGTTGAACACAAATTCCTATAATCTACGCCGTCATTGATATGACAGTCGCACAATAGGCATATGACACGCCAAGTGTCGTGTTTTTAAGTGGTTGATAATAGTCGTTTAAATATATTTTAATTACTCATGTTGTTATCGGCACTTATTCACTAGTTGTGGCGCTTTTATAGCGCTTACCATTTATGCGTTCGATGATCTGCGTGGCATTAAGGTCGTGAATGACATTGATTAACGTTGCTGGGGCGTCGGTGACTGCACCAATAATGACTAGAATTGGGATCACTTCGATGGGGAGCCCGAGGGTGGTCACTATAAAAATCTCCCCTAAAAAAGCCCCTCCAGGTACGCCACTTATAATAAAGGCGGATAGCACTGAGATAAGTACGGTGAGAGCAAAAACATCAGCGCTAAAATCTAAGCCTAATATCGAATAGATAAAAACAATCTTCAATGCGGTAGTCATTGAAGCGCCGCCTTTATTGAGATTAACTAATAGAGGCAGGCAGATGTCTGCGATCTCTTCTTTTATCCCCATCTTATTTGCTGCGCGAATATTGACTGGCAATGTGGCTAATGAGGAGCTGGTGCCTAATGCTGTGACCGATGGGTCAACCGCATTTCTCCAAAACTGGCTAACACCTTTTACTCCGCCACCAAGCCATGCGTAAATTGTTGAACCAACAGTAAAGTAGAAAAAGGCTGCGACAAAGAATAAGCCAATTGCGCGAGCAAAGGTGCTGAGTAGCTCGGTATCTTGGCTGGCCATGGTTGAGGCAAAGTAAGCGCCTAAACCCACAGGCGCTGCGACCATTAATATAGAGACGATTTTCATGATTACAGTATTGAGGCTGTCGAGCATGGCAGAGACTTTCTCGCCGTCTTTGCCTGATTGACCAATCGCAATGCCTGCAATGACTGACATGATGATCAGTGCCAGTATGTTAGATTTTGACAGTAAGCCGACAAAGTCATTAGTGGTCAGCAGTCCAACAAAATCCATGTTGCCAGCTCCCGCTTCAACCTGCTGATGCAGATCGAGTACCACGCCTTGTGCAGGGTCAAAAGCCAATGCTAACCCGACAATCGATACCGCAGGAATAATTGCCATCGCAATGGATACCATGAATAGTGTGATAAGAATAATGCCTAGCTTTTTTAGATCCGTCATACGTGCAATAGACGAGGTCACACTAATCGCTACTAGCGGTACAATGATCATAAACAGCAAGTTTAGAAACACTTGGCCTATAGGTTTTAGCGATAAAGCCAAGTCGGGTAACACGATACCGATAGCGCCACCAATAAGTAGTGCTGACAAAAGGATTATCGAAGAACGATAGGGTTGAAGTTTTTGCCACATAGATCAGGAACCACTTATTATTTAACGTCAGAACACTGACTTATGGTGTGTTTTAACAGTTAAACTAACGAGCCATTAACAGGGTGTCAACTTAGTCAGGGCGAGATAGGTATGGAAATATAAAAGGCTTGCGGTGTGCAAGCCTTTTATTATGATCAAAGCGGGATTAGCGTCCTCTGCGGCCTTCACGCGCCATACCATGCTGGCGAGCATTGCGGGAGCGGTTTAGGCTTTCACGGTCAAAGTTACGGTTATTCATCTGCCTATTCATATTGTTAGACCTGTTTAATTCGGTATTTGGTCTAGAAGGCAGCGTCACAGGTTGATTGACATTGCGATTATTTAATCCTGTTTCAACTCTGTCTCTAGTTGCTGGTGCGGGAGTCCAACTACCTTTGTCACGGCTTTGCCATTCACCGTTCAAGTCTCGTGCTACGTTACCATTTTTATCAGCAAAAACATTGTTGGCGCGATCTTTATTGTGAGTGGCTTGTTTGAAATTGCTGTTTATTTTAGTGGTATCTGCATTGCGAACTCTATTCTCAGGGCGATTATACAGGTTGTTTTTACCGACACGATTACCGGAAATATTATTGTTACGCGCAACCTTATTAGAGATGTTAGTTCTATTGCCAATACTGACGCTATTGCCGATGTTGATGTCGCCAGTGTTTATGACCACTGGGCGTCGGTAACCACCACCGTAGTAGCCACCACAGCAACGGCCGGGATAATAATGGTTACCCCAACCTGCACTCCAACCAACCCCAACCCTGAAAAAGCCGTTGCTCCAACTTACGCCCACATTCCAGCCGGTCCACGGGTTATAGCCAACATGCAGCCCCCAGGTTGGTGGGCGAGGGTAGTAGTAACGTCCCCAATAGGGAGGGTAATACCAACCTGTGCCATATACCGGGACGCCGTAATAAGGGTAAGACCACATATAGCCTGGGGTATAACCGACATAGACAACCTCGGGTGTTGAGTCATAAATCTCGACATAGGTGGTGTTGTAAACTGGCGAACTTGGCGGAATTTTTGCTATTTCGTCAGTCGGCACATTGTCAGCAACTTTCCATGGTCCCTTGGCAGCAGAGGCAACAAACCAAACGGCATTGTCGACAGCGTAGTATTGACCATTTATTTTTAGCACTTGGGTTGCCGTATTGACAGCGTAAGCGACTTTTGTGCCGGGGATCGCATCAAATTTTGGCTCACCATCATATTCAACGTTGAGTTTGGCCTCACTGCGTTTAATCGCTGCTGTTTGCGGAATTTGGGCATCAAGCATCGCTTGATCCGCTTCGGTTGTGCCCGCGACGGATACCCTTAATCCACCAATGTCTGATTCGGGTGGAATATCATTAAAGCTAGGGGGAAGTTTATCTGCACGGACAAAGGCCCATGGCCCAGCTTCTTTTTTAGCTTGAAACCAGCGGCCAGAAAGTAACAGATACATGTCACCGGAAGAGACCTCTCTTATCCAAGCAGTCTCAGTATTACTGACATAAAGCAACTTACCTTCGGTTAGGCTCTTCCATCTGGGTTTGCCATCGGTTGCCACCAATTCTGTTGGAGTGCTAACTGCGATTACAGCTGGCGCCGTCCCGCTACTTTTTGCTTCTGAATCCTCGGGCTTTGGCAACATCTTGACTAAATCTTCAGGTGGGTACTCGGTAACTTGCCAAGGCCCCATAGGGTTGTCTGCTGTGTACCAAAAAGTACCACTGCTTAGGTACATTTTTTTGGTTTGTTTGTTGCGCGCCACGGCAAAGGGCGTGTTTAACGCTCGCTCATAAGGGCTATTTTCGATCTCTCTAAATTGCGGTGAACCATCATAGGAGAGAAGTACTGTAAGTTGCTGACGAAAAACAATGTTCGGCGCATCATTTTTAATATTCTCTAGGCTTTGTTTTTCCTGTTTGGCGTTGGCAAGGCTGGCTGACAGGCGCTCCATCGAGATAGTAAAGCTACTGCTGCCAATGGAGCTCTCTACCACTTCAGTAAAGCGTTGTTCGTCGGCTTCAGTTGACTCCGGCCAGCGTACACGAGTCACTCTTACATCCCTAACGGTTGCATTCTCGGTGCTGGTGTCAATGCGAGCACTAAACCAGAAGGCCCCAAAAATAGGCTCGTCTCTATCGATGAGCTCTAAAGACATCGCGGCGCGCCCTTGCAAGATATTGCCGTCTAGCGATTCTGGTTGCGGCTGATACACCACAATGTTGCCCTCTTTAGCGGTCACCTCCTGTGGCCACTCAATAGCGTTAGCATTAATTAGGCCAATCAACATCAGTGTGAAAGCGGCAAAAATGAAGCGGCATTGAGCGTAGATCCCGGCAGGCATAGCAGTTCCTTCTT
Organism: Shewanella sp. 10N.286.54.B9; assembly: GCF_041468565.1. Classification (NCBI taxonomy): domain Bacteria; kingdom Pseudomonadati; phylum Pseudomonadota; class Gammaproteobacteria; order Alteromonadales; family Shewanellaceae; genus Shewanella; species Shewanella sp. 10N.286.54.B9. The sequence continues at coordinate 75,770 of NZ_JBFRIY010000004.1, read as the reverse complement.
GTGTGACAAGTACTTACTGTCATAACTATAGCTGTTGATCATTGTAGTCGCATTGTACAAAAAAGAAACGCTTGAATTGTAAGCACAAAAAAGCCCTAAGCATTTCTGCTTAGGGCTTTGTATTTTGTACCCGTTAAGCCATTACAGCGGCTTATATATTACAAGCTGTAGTAAAGCTCGAATTCAACTGGGTGAGTTGTTTGGTTCACACGCTCAACGTCAACTGACTTAAGTTTGATGTAAGAATCAATGAAGTCGTTGCTGAATACGTCGCCACGAGTCAAGAACTCACGGTCAGCATCTAGACACTCAAGTGCATTTTCTAGTGAAGTAGCAACAGTTGGGATTTCAGCCGCTTCTTCAGCTGGAAGATCATAAAGATCTTTATCCATTGCTTCACCTGGGTGGATCTTGTTTTGGATACCGTCAAGGCCAGCCATTAACATTGCAGAGAATGCTAAGTATGGATTTGCCATTGGGTCACCAAAACGTAGCTCAATACGACGAGCTTTTGCACTTGGTACCACAGGGATACGGATTGAAGCGCTACGGTTAGCTGCTGAGTAAGCTAGCATTACTGGCGCTTCAAAGTGCGGGATAAGACGCTTGTAAGAGTTAGTTGATGGGTTAGCAAATGCGTTAATTGCACGCGCATGCTTGATGATACCACCGATGTAAAATAGTGCTGTTTCGCTCAATCCGCCGTACTTGTCACCAGCAAAGATGTTAACGCCATCTTTCGCTAGAGACTGGTGAACGTGCATACCGCTGCCGTTGTCACCAACGATTGGCTTAGGCATAAACGTAGCTGTCTTATTGTAAGCGTGAGCAACGTTATGAATAACGTACTTAAGCACCTGAACTTCATCAGCCTTAAGCGTAAGAGTATTAAAGCGAGTCGCAATTTCGTTTTGACCAGCAGTTGCTACTTCATGGTGATGCGCTTCAACAACTTGGCCCATCTCTTCAAGTACTAAACACATAGCACTACGGATATCTTGTGATGAATCAACAGGCGCTACTGGGAAGTAACCGCCTTTAACACCTGGACGGTGACCTTTGTTGCCATCTTCGTAGCTAGTACCTGAGTTCCAAGCTGCTTCTTCTGCATCTACTTTGTAGAAACAGCCAGACATGTCAGCGCCATATTTAACATCGTCAAATAGGAAAAACTCTGGCTCTGGACCAATCAATACAGTATCAGCGATACCTGTAGAGCGTAAGTAGTCTTCCGCTTTCTTAGCAATTGAGCGAGGGTCACGGTTGTAACCTGTCATAGTGCCTGGGTTTAAGATGTCACAACGAATGTTAGCTGTTGTTTCCGCAGTGAAAGGGTCAAGTACGAAACTTGCAGCATCTGGCATTAATACCATGTCTGATTCGTTAATGCCTTTCCATCCTGAGATTGAAGAACCATCGAACATCTTACCGTCTTCGAAAAAGTCTTCATCAACCTGATGGCTAGGAATTGAAACATGTTGCTCTTTACCTATGGTGTCGGTAAAACGCAAATCAACAAACTTAACTTCTAATTCTTTTAGTTGTTGTAAAACTGATTCAGCTGACATTCTAAAGTCTCCGAGTAGGGTAAAGGGTTATCCCTTGTTCTTATCTTAATGTTTAGCGCATAGTGCGATTCTGCTTTGTTTAAAGCGATAGTTGTGCCAAACCTATAACCAATTGATATTAATCAATTATAGGCTGCGGCAATAACTTGCGCTGCAGTTTTTTGCACTATAATGGTGCGCTTGATGGATCATTTTGGTGCGTGCGTCATAATCGTGCAATCTATTTAGAAGCAACTTATCTAAATACAAAAGCTGGCGCTCAGAATAGCAAGCAGAAGAATTTTTTATAGGGTGTAAGTCAAACAAAACTCGACCAAATATAGATAAGTGTTATTTCAATACAAGACAGTAAAGTGTTGTAGAAGGGCATCTATATTGAAATGCCTAAAACAAGGAGATGCTGTTAAAAACAAATTAAACAGGATATTTGGTAGCACAATGACGAAAAATCACCTCAAACAGCCGAAAGGAGCACTGCAACAGAGAGGTAGAGTAGAATTAATGTCATAAAAGTGATTGATAAAAAGTGTATATAAAGCGGGCGTTATGGCGAAGAAAAGCAACGCGCAAGCGTTATTTTTAACGATTGGTTAAAAATAATCCTGTGAGATACTCGCTACCTAGAGTAGAATGTCACGCTTTTTATTGCAACTACTATACTAGTTTGGTTTAGCAGTTGTCAGTACCCCCTATATTTTTATACCGATGGTAAGAGGTTTAGCCGTGTTAGAGAATTTACGTAACATCGCCATTATTGCACACGTTGACCATGGTAAGACTACCTTGGTTGATAAGATGCTGGCGCAGTCAGGAACCCTTGAGTCTCGAGGAGAAGCCACTGAGCGGGTGATGGATTCAAATGATCTTGAAAAAGAACGTGGTATCACGATTCTGGCCAAGAACACTGCCATCAAGTGGAACGATTACCGTATCAACATCGTTGATACCCCTGGTCACGCCGATTTCGGTGGCGAGGTAGAGCGTGTTCTATCTATGGTTGACTCAGTATTGCTACTCGTTGACGCAGTAGATGGCCCAATGCCACAAACTCGCTTCGTGACCAAGAAAGCATTTGCTCAAGGTCTTAAGCCAATCGTTGTTATTAACAAGATTGACCGCCCAGGCGCACGTCCTGATTGGGTTATCGACCAAGTATTCGACTTGTTCGACAACTTAGGCGCAACTGACGAGCAGCTAGACTTCCCAATCGTTTATGCCTCTGCATTAAACGGTTTTGCAACGTTAGATCCAGACGAAACAAGCGACAACATGACACCGCTTTTCGAAACTATCGTTGAAAAAGTTTCTTCACCAGATGCTGATGCTGAAGGTGATTTCCAGATGCAAATCTCGCAAATCGATTACAACTCATACGTGGGTGTTATCGGTATTGGTCGCATCAAGCGTGGTAGCGTTAAAACTAACCAGCAGGTCACCGTTATTGGTGCTGACGGTAAGACACGTAACGGTAAAATGGGCCAAGTGCTTGGTTACATGGGTCTTGAGCGTCACGAAGTTGCTGAAGCAAATGCGGGCGACATCGTTGCAATTACTGGTCTTGGTCAGCTACAAATTTCAGACACAATCTGTGCACCTACAACAGTAGAAGCACTGCCTGCATTGTCTGTTGATGAGCCAACACTAACAATGACTTTCCAAGTCAACACTTCTCCATTCGCGGGTAAAGAAGGTAAGTACGTCACTTCACGTAACATCCTTGAGCGTCTAGAGCAGGAGCTAGTACACAACGTTGCACTTCGCGTTGAAGAAACTGACAGCCCAGATCGTTTCCGCGTATCGGGTCGTGGTGAACTTCACCTTTCAATCTTGATTGAAAACATGCGTCGTGAAGGTTATGAGCTAGCTGTATCTCGTCCAGAAGTTATCGAAAAAGAGATCGATGGCGAGATGTGCGAACCATACGAAACTTTGACTGTTGATGTTGAAGAAGAGCATCAAGGTGCAGTAATCGAGAAGCTTGGTACCCGTAAAGGTGACATGCGTGACATGCAGCTAGATGGTAAGGGTCGTGTACGTATCGATTTCGTTATTCCTAGCCGTGGTCTAATCGGTTTCCAAACTGAGTTCATGACAGCGACTTCTGGTACAGGTCTTATCTACCATTCATTCGACCATTACGGTCCAGTGAAAGGCGGCGATATTGGTCAACGTGCTCGTGGCGTATTGATCTCAAACGCAACCGGTAAAGCACTAACATTTGCATTGTTTAACCTTCAAGAGCGTGGTCGTCTATTTATCACTCACGCTGCAGAAGTTTATGAAGGTCAAGTAGTTGGTCTACATGCTCGCGCTAACGATCTTACAGTTAACTGTTTGAAAGGTAAGCAGCTTACCAACATGCGTGCATCAGGTACTGATGAAGCACAGGTACTAACTCCGCATATCGAAATGACACTTGAGCAAGCGCTTGAGTTCATCGATGATGACGAGCTAGTAGAAGTAACTCCAGAGAACATCCGTGTTCGTAAGCGTTACTTGACTGAGAATGAGCGTAAGCGTCATAACCGTACTGCTAAAGACGCAAAATAATTTGCTGCAGCTAATGCTGCGCAGTTAGTTTGTTTCAAGCGTAACGTTATAAAAGCCCTGAGCATGCAAATGCTCGGGGCTTTTTTATGTCTGGAACATTTATGCCAGTACCCATGGATGGGTAGTGCTGGTATTTATACATGGCCATAAATGTTCCATTCATTTATTAGCATTCCCACCATCCTTGGCGGTCAGATGTATTTATCCCCGAAGTACAGGATGTGCTAGGAGGGGATTTATGTCTGGCCAACCCTTTATGAGTAAGAGTGTTCCATTCATTTATTGGCATTCCCTCCGTCCTTGGAGGTCAGAACATTTATGCCAATACCCATGGAACCTGAAATATTCCCGATATTGCTTGGTATTCCTAAATCCATTTAGTCATGGGTAGTGCTGGTATTAATACATGGCCAACACTTTATGAGTAAGATTGCCCCATTCATTTATTGGCATTTCCTTTTTGATAGGCTGTTGTCACTTTAGCTTGTCAGAAAGAGTTAAGCTGCGCTAAGTTGATAAAACCCCGCAACACTCCCAGATGTGATAACTACAAATATTCCTAGCGTTTGGATCACTTTTTTATATTGTGCATCAGGTATTTGATATTTAGTTAATCTTTGGCGGCCTACATATATATGTATAACCGCCAAACCAAGAAAACTAGGGACGAGCATTAGTGCGTCATTTATCGCAAAGCAAACGCTAAGGACAGATATTAATAACGCCACTGAAAACCAGATAAAAGCTAGTGGCTTACTTTCAGTTATACTGCTGTTCATAAAGTTCTTTTATTATTGAGTGAATAAGCTTCATTTGCATCGCTGCTAACTTAAGCAGCGGATAATATCAGCTGTCAGTTGCTGCTATTGACGTTGACTCTGGATTTATCGGTTTTTGACTTGCAAGTCTGCGCCATAACCACTCCAGTGGCCCTTGATTGAAATACTTAAGGTAGATACTGGCTAGCATGACTTGGAAGATAGAAAAGCCAATGGCAATCAACATGTACTCTGGGCGGTCGAGAGTACTCGTTAATGTTGGTGCAAAATGGCGAAACAGCAGTACGCCACAAACTGACTGCAGTATGTAGAGACTAAATGCTAGGCGACCGACTTTCTGTAACGGAGCCAATACGTTTGCACGGTTTTGGCATAGTTTTACCGCCAGATGAAGATAAATGAGCGCCATAGGAATAGCACTGGCCATCACTATCGTCATGGACAATGAGGCCAATTTAGGATCTGCGGCAAGTGAACATAAACTATCGACAGTAGAAAGCAGTATGGTGCTTAGGGCAAACACCACTAGCTGTTTTTGACTAAAACCTTTTTCAAATACACCTTTTCGATACAGCATCACTCCTAATAGCATTAAACCTGCAGCCATCCACATAGTCGTGAACGGAGTGATAAATAGTAGTCCAACAAAGATGATAAATTGCATCATTAGTTGTTCACTGTAGGCTGCAGACCAAATCGATATGTCCTCTTCAAAAAGGGCTGTGCCACGGATAATAGGCTCTTCTGGTGCAAATAAGCTGATGATGGTCATGAGAAATAGCGGGATAGTGATGAACATAACTGATTTCTTGATCAGTTTACGATTATCGAGCTTAAGGTAGCAAAGCGCCACAAACCCACCGAGGGCATAGGTAAACAGTATGTCGCCATACCAAATAAAAATGCCATGGATTACACCAAATAGTAATAGCCATTTTAATCTGGACTTCATGGCTTTGTATGCGTCTCCAGCTTGAGTCGACAACTTATCGTATTGGATGGCTAGCCCGACACCAAACAGTATTGAAAAGAGGCTAATGAATCTACCTTCTAGAAAAAAGTTACTGAACAGCATTGTTAAGGTGTCATGCAGTGGGACACTTTCATGATCGGCATAGCCCAAATAGCCATTACCAAAGAAGTAGATGTTGATAAATAAAATGCCCAGCACTGCTAAGCCTCTAATCGAATCGATATTAGCGTTGCGGGCGGGCTCAAGCGATATCTTGTTGCCCTGTAGTGACTGTTGTTGTAATTCCATCTTTGATAAAGCTTCCATGTTTGTAAGAGCTGGTTACATTATCAGCGCCAACTTAAAAAGGATATTATCAAACTGAATCAATTAGCCTTTTTCATGTAAATGTTTAAAACAAAAAAAAGGCAACCCATATGGATTGCCGTAAAAGTTGTTCAATTTGGAGTGCGCTAGCGTCGAAACTGAATCTGGTGCCAAACCTAACTAGGAATGTGCAGTTGGGATGATGAACAAAACAAGAAAACAAATATTTAGCAAAGCATTTTACAGTGGTTAGCTAATAAAATTGGCGCGTAAACATTGGCCTCATATAATCAGAGTGCGAAAGTTTTAGATGGTTCCAACTTTCTCCATTAACAAAAATTTAGATTTAAAATGGCTAGTCCATTGGCAATGAAATACCAATGAGCTTTGGATACAGCTAGCACCTACCTTAAAGCTGAGCAGGTACAAGATGTTCACCAACTCACAATGAGGACAGACTAGCTCTTGCTAGAAAATCAACAGAAAACATCTTTTGGCTTTTAATGTTGATTTTAGGGCTTGCCAGAATCTTCTCTTAAAGTAGGTCGGCATTTATGCCGTCTCTTTTCTAGATCTTACCGTAAGCGAAGCGCGCCGTAAGGCCGCAGGCCGTTCGTCTAAAATTTTACCGTCTTTGCTAGAACCTAGAACCTAGAACCTAGAACCTTTTGCGCTCAGTCTAGAGTTGATGACTTTAATGGCCTATCGAATTTAAATGTTGGATCAAATACATCCGCGTTTCCGTTGGGGTCTGGCTGACCCAGAAACCACTTAGATAGGCGATAAGTGGGATTAAAAACAGTAGCACTATTAATCCGATCGTCAGGCCTCGTGCTGACAACTTAATGCCATTGCGAGTGCTAAGGTGTAATGCCTCTGGTTTCGGGCAAGCAGACACGCACCTCATACAGGCTTGGCATTCGTCTGAGCGAACATTAAGCTGAGTATGTACGCTAATATTGGCCGGACAAGCACGAGTGCACTTATCACAGTTCATGCCTTTACTTTCAATCAAGCAATGCTGTGTGCTGCGGCGAATTTTAAAGGGGCTTAGAAAGCTAACTAGCCCCAGTAGTGCACCATAAGGGCAGATGTAACGGCAAAATCCTTGTCGACGCCATGCCGACAGACTCAAGATAAAGCCAAAACACAGTAGCGTGACTAAGCCTGGAGTGATAAAAAACAGCGCCATTTTTAGATCCGCTATCTTGTGGTAATTACTATTTAAATAGCCTGGGATACCAGCAGCTGGCATTCCTATAATAATGTATAGCAAGCCGGCTAAGATTAGATACTTGAGCATTCTTAGCGGCCAATCCAACCATGCTGGTGGCAAGTATTCAGCTTTGATAAAGCGCTTTCTGAGTTTATACAGGTACTCTCCAGCGATCCCAAGTGGACAAGCCCAGCCGCAAAAAGCACGCTTACAGAGCAAGCCAGTTAATAGCACGACGGTGAGCATGACTGAGGCTGCTGGGTGGGTTTGATCCCATATACCCAGTGTCACAATGGCTTTTAGTTCGATGCCGCCTGCAATGGGCAGAAAGGCGTCGCCCACATCTGGGCGCATTAACCATGGGGTCACGCCAGCTTTGAGCAGTGCACTGTTCACGGCAAATTGCACCCCAACCAGTAACATCGATAATGCCAGCAGATGTTGGATTCCTTCACGAAGGTTATTGCTCCTCATATCGCCCTGAGCGACTTGAGGCTGGAACTTGTTAACTAAGCCTATGATGATGACCGCAATCACGAGAGCGGCTACTAGGGGCCAGTACAGACTCGATAAGACAGCGCCTGAAACAAGGACTCCGCTTATTGCTGCTCCCCATTTTTTGCCACTCCAATAAAGCAGGCTCACACTGTAGGTGAGTGCCAATGTAAGCGTTAAGGATTCGATAAAGCTCATAGCAAATACGTTTAGTAATGATTGATACTAATGTGAAAACTTTATAGCAATTAAGTTCTTTTGCAGCAGCAAGGATGTGCAGCGGATCGAGTAATTGGAAATGGCTTGTGAAAAAGTAAGGGAAAGGTCACAAGTATGGCTCCTAGAGGTCAATATCTAGGAACCTCACTTTAGACTGCGCTTATTTGCCTTCTAGTGAAGCAATAAACTTGGTTGATTCATCAATCGATTTATTCATCTCTTTGATAAGACCTGATATATCTGTTTGTAAGCTAGTAAACTCACCTTTGATAGCACCAATGGCTTGGGCATTAAGGTTATGCTTTAAGTACAGCATATTGTCTTTCATTGCCGTCAGTACTGGTGGCATTTTACTTTCAGCGCGGCGCATACTTTTCACTAGTTGAGTATATGAACGACGGGTTTCTTTTAGTTTAGATTCACTGTTGCGGCGCAGACTTGCTTTGCTGATTTCGCCTATTTCTGTTTGCCACTCATCAAACAAAGCTTCAGCTACATCTTCAACTTTATCAATACGATTTGTCACATCATCGGCGGCATCTTGGGCAGACTCATACTCATCTTTAGCTTTATTGTAGGCACTTTCTAAATCGCCACCGTCATGATTAAGCAGTGCCTGCATCTCTTCCAGTGCAGAGCTAAACTGCTCTTGTGCTTCCTCTTGAGACTCTTTAGCGTCCTCGACACGATCGACCATGATATCGCGTTTATGATAACCGACTTTCTCCATTGCACCGTAGTAAGCACTTTGACAGCCAGTCAGTAATAAACTGGTACTGACAATGGCAACCGATAATATTTTCTTCATCTTATTCAATCCTGAAAGTGATTCTAAAGTTTAGGCTAAAAGTTAAATTCGCTAGTTGGCGCGAAATTTAGCCGCATCGATAATACTCCACAGGTGTGCAATTCCGCCGATGATCGCAGGGAAGATCAACCACCACATGGCATAACCGACTACCGCGACAATACAAAACATCAGTGCGGCTAATATGCGACCTTGTACTAATTGCCCTAGACCGGGAAAGAAAAAGCTGGCGATAGCGGCGATAACATTGCCTGCGGAACCTTGTTGAGACATCAATTCAATCCTTATACTTGTAAAGAGAAGGTTATAAGCTTTATTGTACCAATATAGGTATTCATAAATCATATATTGTCGTACAGATTTGGTACAACTTTAACAGAATCAAGAGTAACAAGTGAAAAATAAGCTAGCAGTAAATCAATTTAGGTCTTTTTTGTGGAGCATTTGGGCATTTTTTTTACATTTGCTGCGCCGTTTTAAAGAGGATCAAGTCAACATTAAGGCAGGACATCTTGCTTACGTCACTTTGCTGTCTTTAGTGCCGATAGTTGCAGTGATGTTTTCTATGTTGTCAGCATTTCCGGTATTTGCTGGCATTAGAGGTCAGTTAGAAGGTTTTGTTTACGACAACTTCTTACCTGCTGCTGGAGATACGGTACAAATTTATATTAATGAATTTGTCGATAATGCCTCAAAGGGAACTACCGTCGGTATTGCCGCCTTGGTTGTGGTGGCGCTAATGCTTATTTCTGCAATTGATAAATCGCTCAACAGTATTTGGCGTACTAAAGAGAAGCGTCAGGTTGCAGTGTCTTTTTCGATGTACTGGATGGTATTGACACTCGGGCCTGTGCTGGTGGGGGCTAGTTTGGTTGCGACCTCTTATCTGGTATCGCTTAAATTATTCAATGACTCAGAGCTGTCAGGGGTGGTGCCATTAATCATTGAGCGTTTACCAATGATGTTCTCTGTAGCGGCATTTTTGCTGCTCTATATGGTCGTGCCCAATAAGAAGGTGAAGTTCTTTCATGCACTTTTGGGCGCTATTGTCGCGGCAATGTTGTTTGAGCTTGGTAAAAAAGGCTTTGCATTTTATGTGACTCAATTCCCTAGTTATGAAGCTATTTACGGTGCATTAGCGGTGATCCCGATTTTGTTTGTTTGGGTATATGTTTCATGGATTATTGTACTTGTTGGTGCAGAGATTACGGCGGCGATGCCTGAGTATCTGCGAGAGCGGCATATTGCCCGGGCGGCACGATTGGCTGAGGCAGCTCAACTCGAGGAGCTTGATTTAGCGACGAAAAGGACCGAACTGGCGGCTAAGCAGGCTGAATCGACATCTGAAAAGAGCGCTTAAAGGACATGTTGAATCATCTCAAACCTATTGCCAGAAACTGGTTGGCGGTTGGCGATGGTCATGAGCTTTATATTGCGCAGTATGGTAACGCTCAAGGGATCCCGCTGCTTTATCTACATGGAGGTCCTGGAGCTGGTTGCTCTACCGAAGAGTTAGCTTTGTTTGATCTGTCTGTGTATCGGGTCATTTTCATGGATCAAAGGGGAGCGGGACTCTCGCGACCCAGAGGAGAGCTCAAACATAATAATGTTAGCAAGCTGCTTACGGATATAGAGCTGGTTCGGCAATGGCTAGGCATATCAACATGGGCGCTTGCTGGAGGCTCCTTTGGTGCAACGCTAGGGCTGTTATACGCAGCGAAGTATCCTGAGCGCGTCATCGAACAAGTGTTATGGGGGGCATTCATTCCTAGCGAAGAGAGTATCCAGTGGCTATATGGTCAACAAGGGGCTGCACGGTTATTTTCATCTGAGCAGCTTGATTTTAGTGTTGTTGCAACCGCTGATACTCAACAGCTTTTTGCACGTTATAGAGATGGACTAGAGCATCAATGCGCTAGCGTTCGACAGGACTTTACCCGTCGCTGGCTCAGATGGGAAATGGCGTTGGCTTACCCAGGTTGTAAGCAATATAAGGAAAATGTAAATCTCAGTCAGGTGTTAGCAAGCATCGAGCTTTATTATGTAGCTAATAATTATTTTGCTGCTTTTGATCAATTATGCGATTCATTGGTAAATATTCAGACGCGAACCGTCATTATACAGGGAGAGCTGGACTGGGTTTGCCCAGTTGGGGTGGTAATTAGTTTTTTACAAGAGCATCAGAATCAAATGATTAAGTTGATGGAAATTAAAGGCGGCTACCATGCCTTGGCTGATGTAAAAATGACTCGAGCCGTGGTAAGCGCGATACGTGAAATGGCCCAAACAATAGAGCAAGGAAAAAAATAAAGATGAAGAAACTATTAATCATAGGTTTAATGTTAGGACTTACTGCGTGTGCAGCAACTGAAAGTAATACAGAAGTAGAAGCAACAGCAAAAGCACCTGACAGTGTGACCCTTGGAGGTATGACGGATGTTGAAGCTACCGATAAGCTACTGGAAGCATTACTCAATAAAAGTTATTTAGCCAAAAAAGCGGGTCCGAATGGTGTGGCGGTTAATTTTGATAATAGCCAGTTTATCTTACAACCTAGCATTAATCCTGAAGGCATTGACCGCATTTTAATGAACCGCTTCTACGCTATTCATCCTAAGTATGTGGGTAGTAAAGAGGTATTAGTGATGATTGGTACCCTTAATCAGAAACTTAACTTTGCTAAGTTTGTAGTAAGAGAGCGAGGGGCTGTGATCCAAGTGCAAGGTGCGGCAACTTTTGTTGATACCATTAGTATGGAAGAGATCCGTCGCTTTATATTGTGGACCGATGAAGGTTTGCGCCAAGTCGGTAAGTCATTACCTGAGGGCTCGGAAGGTGTGATTAAACCGATTCCAGTCATGCAGAATATTCAGTCGATTTAAACAAGGTAATTGAAAAATAAAGCCCTAGAAGCAGAAAGTTTTAGGCTTTAGGGAAGGCTAAGAAAGGTCCAAGGGAACACTAAAACAAGTGACCTTGCGGATGCGACTCGGTTACTTACGGAACGCTGCGTGTACTCACAGTATGTATCTTCTGTGGCTTAGGCTTTAGCCCATCAAATGTCTTGTTTGAATTTGTCGGCATAAATGCCGACCTACAGACCGCTGGAAAACGGTTTTCCGTGAGTGAGTGAGTGAGTGAGTGAATGTCTGTTCGTTCAGTTATCCGTAAGCGGAGTATTCATCTGCGCTTCTTTCATTTTAGTCATTAAGTTTTTACAGGAGAGTGTGTAAGTGATTGCCTTAATTCAACGTGTAAGTGAAGCTAACGTAGTCGTTGATGGTGAAACCATTGGGGAGATAGATAAAGGCCTGTTAGTGCTATTAGGTGTTGAGCGCGAAGATGACTTAGCCAAAATGGAAAAGCTGGCGACTAAGGTGATGAGTTATCGAGTCTTCTCCGATGAAAACGGTAAAATGAACCTCAATCTCGAACAGGCTGGCGGCAGTTTATTAGTGGTTTCGCAGTTTACCTTGGCGGCAGATACTGGTCGCGGTTTACGGCCTAGCTTTTCGGGGGCAGGAACACCAGAGCAAGCGCGTGAGCTTTATCAGGCTTTTGTTGATTTTTGTCTATCGAAAGGCGTTAACACACAAACGGGTGAGTTTGCTGCTGATATGAAGGTCTCACTGGTCAATGACGGCCCGGTTACCTTTAATTTGCAGGTATAGTGGCTATGCAAAAACTGGCTTTTGACGAAGGTGGCTTAATAAAGCAACTGCAAAGTACTTGGTATCAGACGATTCCCGTGAGTCAGTTTATGCAGATTACTCCTGTCAGTTTTTCCGGGCAAAGTTTTAGTGTTACTGCACCATTATCCCCCAATGTTAATCTGCATCAAACGATGTTTGCTGGCAGTATTTATACCCTTATGACCCTAACGGGTTGGGGCATGGTTTGGCTGCAACAACAACTTGCTAAGGTTGAAGGTGATATCGTACTCGCCGATGCCAATGTTCGTTATATTGCCCCTATAACTGCAGATCCTGTTGCCAGAACAGCATGGATAGATACAGATCTATCAGCATTGCAACGTGGTAAACGAATTCGAGTCAATTTATCTATAGAGCTTTGGTGTGCTGATAAACTGTGTGCGGTATTTGAAGGTCGCTTCGTTAGTCTACCGAAAAGCAGTGACTAAATTTTTCACACAAAAAAGCGGCATTAGAAATATGCCGCTTTTAAGGTTTTTAGTCTTTTATTTTGCTACAAAGTCATCCATTAAAATTACACCTAACGGCACTCCACCACCCATATTGTCGACGGCAGCGACACTGTAGAGCCCGCCAGCCATTAAGCTTACTGGTAATGGCCCAATAGCAACGGTCTTGCTGTCGTGAGGAGTCACGCTTACCACGTAGTCACCCGCGGTGATTGAGAGTGCTCCAGAAGTTGCCATAAAGGGCACATCACTCAAGGCTGGCGTCGCATCACTGATATCATCAGTGGCTGTAAGGTAGATATCTACATTACCCGCTGAGTATGAAGTGTGGGCAACATTAAGCTTGGCCGCGGTTGCTATTCTGCGCGGGCTTTCCATCACAACTAATGGTGAAATGTCCGAATCTGTTAGTGAACCGACTGCGAAGGCTGAGTAGCTCATACCTTGCTCTAAGGTCACTTCCGCTGCATCAATAACCACCACTGAGTTATCAGCATCCGCAGCAACAGTGACTGTGTGGTCGCCTTCGGGCACATTTAAAAATCCGGTCACTTGTCTAAATGCAAGCATATCGACAGCAGGTGTCATGCTGCCATCTAGGAATACATCAACAGCGGGAGCATCGGCAACAGCATGAACAACACGTAGGTCGGCGCCCGCATCTTTGTCTTGAATGAGTACTTGCCCTTCAGGCAGAGCTGCTAGCAGTGCGACAGGTGATGAACCACTCCATACATTGGTAATCGCTGTCAGTAAGTAATCAGTTTGCGACATTAGCGATACATTGCCTGAGTCATAAACCACCGCTTTTTGATCCGCTGCAGTGATCCGGATCTGATATTCACCCGCTGCAAGCTCTATTTGATCAGTGTATCCCATGTAATCTAATGAAAGAGTCGGTGACATCATGCTGATATCAGCATCGACGCCTGTAACATACACATCGACTTCACCTACACCAACAGTGCCATGCAGCACTTGAACTCGGGCATAATCAGCAGCGATATCGGCTGTAGCATTTTCAATTAGGGCAAGATCTAAGGTGTTGTCAGCGACGCTGCCGACTGCAACGGCTGTGTATTCCATATCAGCTTCAGCATCGAGCGTAGTTTCCAGAACCGTTAGTGTTTCATTTCCCGGAAGCTTGGCGTCGACTGTGATTGCGTAAGAAGCTGAATCAACAGATAGCAACCCAGAAGATTGAGAGTAGTCGACATCTGTAAGCAGTGCTGAACCATTGGCTGTAACGTTAACCATTGGAGCATCAGAGCTCGCATGGATGACGCGGATTTGAGTCGACGCTGCAGGCTCAGGTAAAACTGCTGTGATATTGTCATTGTCATCGTCACTGCCACATGCAGTTAAGGCCAGAGTTGAGATTATTAAGGCACTAGGATATAAGCGTTGCATAGCATTTCCCTTGTTAGGTTGGGGTTCATTTCGCTATACGACACCTCAAAAATTAATGATCACATTTTTTTAACTTAAATCGAGAGGGCTAAAATTTTATTCAGTGTTAATAAGTATTTTGTCATTGTTTTATAAGCGCAAAGTCTAAAGTTAATTAATTGTGTTTTTTTATTCTGCACCGAGGTTTGATTTTTGCTTGTGCATGTTTATGACGTTGATAGCACATGCTAATAGTTCTATTTAATCGAATATTTTCTCAAATTTATTCCGCTATATTTCGTGTTTATCGTACTTTAAGCTTGGCTTCATTCGACTGAGTAGAAGCCTTATTCGCTCTGTTTCTAAATTGAGGAAGCTGAAATGTCAAAAGTACTAATATTGAAATCGAGTATTCTCGGAGATTACTCACAGTCAGCCCAGTTGACTGACCATGTTGCCGATATATGGTTAAACAAAGGAGCCGAGATTATGGTGCGCGATCTTGCGGCTGATCCTTTGCCTGTGCTTGATGGAGAGCTAGCAAGCGGAATGCGTGGCAATGAATCACTGTCTGAACGACAAACCGCAGCATTAGCGTTATCTGATGCGCTGATCAAAGAACTCAAAGAGCATGACACTATTGTTATTGCCGCTCCAATGTATAACTTCTCTATTCCAACCCAACTCAAAAACTGGATCGACCTGGTGGCTAGGGCTGGGGTGACGTTTACCTATACTGAACAAGGGCCTGAAGGGCTGATAAAAGGCAAGCGTGCAGTGCTAGTGACCACACGTGGCGGGGTTCATAAAGACAGCGCTTCTGATCATGTTGTGCCATACCTTAAAACAGTACTTGGCTTTATCGGTATCACTGAGGTAGATACCATTTATGGTGAAGCCTTAGCCATGGGGCCAGAAGCTGCAGAGCAAGGGATTAAAGCGGCAAAATCTCAATTAGACTTGATTGAAGCTTGAAATCCTCATGATCGGTAGCAGAGGTTAGCCGCTAATTATGGCGGCTAACTTGCATTTTATTTAGGTTGGCAGGCCATGAGATCGTTAAGTGCACCTGCGTTAACAATGCGTTCTAGGCCACAATTTGCAAGAATATCGCAACCCTTCTGTGCTCGGATCCCCGCACCGCAATAGAGCAGATATATTTGTTGGGGATCGGTAATACCTTGATACCAATTTAGCAGTGAATCTAACGGCACATTAATCGCTTGTGGGAGATGGCCGCTGGCAAACTCCTGTGGGCTGCGCACATCAATCACTAAGGCACCTTGTTCGATAAGCTGCCAGCACTTATCGCCAGGCTCACAGTGAGACAACTTTGACAGTATTACTTCAGACATAGGTTTTCTCTCGTTGTGATTTTAATAATAGTGACTCTATTAAAACTTATTATTAGATTTACTTCAATAAGATTTTTCTAATTGATCTTTTTGAGAAAAAAAGGCCCCTAACAAGAGGCGCTGTCTGAGCGTTAACTTGACCACTTTTTAAAGATGAGAGAGGTGTTGATGCCGCCGAAGGCAAAATTGTTACTCATGACATAATCCGTTTCAATCTGCCTAATATCATCTTTGATATAGTCGAGCTGACCGCACTCTGGGTCAATCTCGCTCAGGTTTAATGTCGGCGCAAACCAACCTTGATTCATCATCTCGACGCTGGCCCAGGCTTCAAGCGCACCGCACGCACCTAAGGTATGCCCGGTATAACTTTTTAGTGATGATATTGGTTGTGAACCACCAAATACGGCATGGGTTGCCTGCGTTTCGGCAATGTCACCGCGATCGGTTGCTGTGCCATGTGCGTTGACATAGCCAATTTTATTGGCGTCAATATCAGCATCTTTGAGTGCCAGCCGAATAGCTTGCTCCATGGTGTCGGCATTGGGCTGGGTGACATGCAAGCCATCAGAGTTGGTACCAAACCCCACTATTTCTGCATAGATTTTTGCACCGCGCTGTTTTGCATGTTCAAGTTCTTCGAGCACTAAAGTGCATGCGCCTTCTCCAATCACTAAGCCGTCACGTTGCTTATCAAAAGGTTTAGGTGTTGCTGCTGGAGTGTCATTTTGAGTGCTGGTGGCAAACAGGGTATCGAACACCACAGCTTCGGTTGGGCAAAGTTCTTCGCCGCCGCCGGCTAGCATGAGATCTTGCTGGCCATACTTGATCGCTTCATAAGAGTAGCCTATGCCTTGACTGCCAGAGGTACACGCGCTGCTGGTGGTATGCACTCTTCCTTTTAGTCCAAAGAATACCCCGACATTGACCGCTGTGGTGTGCGCCATCATTCGTATATAGCTGGTGGCAGTAACGCCAGACATATCGCCCGTTTTCAACATATCGCCAAAGGCGATGATAGGGTCGGTGCTGCCGGTAGAGGAACCGTAGGCGATTCCCATCGCGCCGGAAGTGACGACAGGGTCGTCCAGCAGCTTGGCATCAATCAGCGCGAGTTCACTCGCGCGGGTGGCCATGACGGACACTCGTCCCATGGAGCGAATTTTTTTACGTGAATAGTGTGCTGGCTGCTGAAAGTCGGTAACTGGCGCGGCTAAGCGGGTATTTAGGCCATCAAATTTATCCCATTCATCAAGCCTAACGACGCAGTTTTTCTGCGCTTTTAGATTCGCAGCAATGGTTTGCCAGTCATGGCCTAGAGCGGTTATTCCGCCTATACCTGTAATCACAACTCTGCGTGGCAGGTGGCTCATATCATGCCTCCATTAACCGAAATCACTTGGCGGGTGATATAAGCTGCATCTTCTGACATTAAGAAGTTAGCCAGTCCTGCGATTTCAGAGGCTTTACCCATACGTCGCATCGGTACGATAGCGTTGACCATATCCTTTGGAATGTCTGACACCATATCGGTTTCGATAAGCCCAGGGGCAATGCAGTTAACGGTAATCTTACGTTTAGCCAGCTCAAGTGAGAGCGCTTTAGTGGCACCGATAATGCCTGCTTTTGAAGCGCTATAGTTTACTTGGCCGCGATTACCTGCAATGCCAGATACAGAAGCCATAGTGACAATGCGCCCGCCTTGTCTCGCTTGTACCATCGGCATCACTGTTGGATGGATAACATTATAAAAACCATCAAGGTTGGTATGCACGACGCTGTCCCACTCTGATTCTGTCATGGCGGGGAAGGCGGTATCGCAGTTTATGCCAGCATTTAACACAACGCCGTAATAGGCGCCATGCTGTTCAATATCTTGTTCGATAGCTTGTTTGGCTGCTGCACGATCGGCAATATCAAATTTAAGGCAAGAGACATTTACGCCATGTTGCTCTAGTGCCTGCTGAGTCTCTTTAGCAGCATTGATGTTTTGATAGTAATGCATGGCGATATCAAATCCTGACTCTGCCAGTTTTAGCGCAATTGCTTTACCAATACCGCGGCTAGAACCAGTAATGAGTATTCTTTTAGTCATCTTTTCTCCCTAACAGCCCCTTAGATTTGCTTAATGGGATTACGCTGTTGTCTATGATGTTATTTTTATTGTTAGTCAGTGGCTTCAGCAATATAGGCTTGGGTATCTTGTGGCTGAAACACATTGACATTAGCCTCTGCAACGAGCTGTTTATTATGCATTATCTTACAATCAAACACCGCTAGACCTGAGTCCTCTTGATACAGTCGAGTGACATGGGTTTGATAGATCTCACGGTCTTTAAAGTGGGGTATATGCATCTTAAGCTTGCGGGTACCCAGCAGGAAACCCACTCTAATAATATCGTCTCTTAGCCGTGCCTCTACTCCCGCTAAGGCAGCAATACTTTGCGCCATATATTCAATGCCAACATAGTTAGGCACGCCTGGCAGCGCATCATCAAAATAGGCACTCGCGCTGCTGATAACCGTTTGAGTAAGTAAGCTATCAGCTTCATATTCAAGTAAATTACTGATCAGCACCATTGGTTGTCGATGGGGGATGAATTGCTCAACGTTTTGGCTGGCAAGTGTGGTTAAATCAAACATCTGCATGTACTCGGTTAATTATTGCTGCTCTTCTACTGAGAATTAAGCTGGCATTACTGCCACCAAAGGCGAAAGAGTTACTCATAATATGCTGCAGTGGTGCGCAGTCACCTAAATTCACCAAGGGTAATATTGGATTATCGGGATCTTGTTCTGCATCCCACACTTGAGGGGGTAACTGGTTGCCAGTATTTAGTTCGCTAAGCAATAGATAACAAAATGCTGCTTCAATCGCACCCGCTGCTCCCAAAGTGTGACCGACTAGCGGTTTAGTCGAACTGCATGCTGGTGGATGATGATTAAATACCGTGTTAACAGCACGGCTTTCCATTGCATCATTTTTAGGTGTTGCAGTGCCATGTAAGTTCAAGTAACTAATTTGCTCCGGCGTTAACTGCGCCATTGTTAACGCTGACTGCATAGCTGTAATCGCACCTATGCCGTCAGGATGGGGCGCGGAGATATGGTAGGCATCGCTTGATTCACCCACTCCTGTTAATAGTATTTCATCCTGCTCGGTTGCCCGTGCTAACAGGAATAGCGCCGCCCCTTCACCGATATTGATACCATCACGATTGACACTAAAAGGTTGGCAGTGCCCCTTAGATATAGACTCAAGCGAGTTAAAACCATTGAGGGTTAATTGGCATAGGGAGTCGACACCGCCAACAATAGCGATATCACAAAGGTCAGCATTGAGCATTCTGCGGGCGCTAGCAAAGGCTTTAGCACTTGAAGAGCAGGCTGTTGAAACGGTCAAGCAAGGGCCGCTGAGGCCAAAGTAGTGCTGTAAAAATTGGCTAGTGTCGCCTAGCTCTTGCTGCGCATAATCGTATCCAGTCGGGAACTCGCCATGCTGGCTGTGGTGAGCTAAAGCTTGCTCGCCTGTGGCAATACCTGAGGTGCTGGTGCCGATGATTACCGCCACTCTATCTGCGCCATATTGCTCTTTTGCTGCTAAGACTTGCGCTTCAATCTGCTTTGCCGCGACTAACGCTATTTGATTATTGCGGGTATCAAAACGCTGCCATTCAATGGCTAACGGATGCAATAAGGTACTGACCTCACCCACAAGCGCAGGGCGTTCAAGCATCAAGTCATCGCGCCATTTCATAGCGTCAATGTTGGCATTAATCAGGTTATTGAGCACGGTAGTCGGGCTGTCGCCTAAAGGGGTGCATAAACCTATTTGAGTTATTGCTATTGCAGTCTTTGAGTTCACTTTAATCACCATAACAGGTTTATAACGGGTTGATGATGAGCTCAAAGTTCGCTGCATCGATATTGAGTTTAACGTTTGCTGACCATAGGTCCGGCTGACTATAACGAATAGTGACAATCGGCACATCGTTGCCAGCAGTGTCTTGTGTGTCTGTGTAGAGCTGTCGGCAATAGCCAGCATCGCAATTATAGCCTTGTATATAACCATTTTGTAGATGCTGATTAATGCTGCCTTCATCCCAATAGATAAGCTGCATAATGGCTAGTAGGTATTCTGCTTTAAATTGCGAGCCGAGCAGTGCACTTTGCTCGCTAATGAGCTGATGACCGTCATAAGTGAGCGTGAATAGTGGCTGCCCTAAAGGGGCTAAACCTACTAAAGTTAACTGCTGCGCAGTAAGCTCAAGTTGAGTTAATAGTTCATGCTGGCTTGACTGAGTTTTTATGGTGGCTTTTTGTGTCAGGCTACGCTCGGTCACTGCTGTTTGTGGATTCTGACCGCTCCCAGCAATCGGCGCAAGGCAATAACTCACATCGCTTGGAAGCTCAACGCAGGTCTGTCTTTGCAGTGTTTGGCTACAGGCTGTTAATAGTAGTAGCCCAACAATGGCCAGTATTTTTAATCGATACCCTAACTGCGGCATAGCTCTACAACCATATTTAGACGTCTTTTAGACTCGCTAACGAAGGGGTTGTTCTGATCCCATGCATAACCAGCAAGTATTGAGCAGATCATCTGCTTAATGGTGACATCAGGGTTTTGATAGAAGATAGCCTCTTGAAAGCGGCAGTCATACCATGCTTCAACATAAGTTCTAAAGGTATCAACACCTTGCATCAATGGCTCAGCATATTCAGTTTGCCAATTAATTCTTTCGCCATCGAGTTGCTTAACCAACGCTTTTGCCGCTAGAGATGCAGACTGCATCGCAATGGTGACGCCCGATGAAAATACGGGGTCGAGGAACTCTCCAGCATTACCAAGCAGTGCAAATTTGTCAGTTGCTAAGGTGGTGACGTTAGCGGAATAACCTTTTAATATGCCGCTATCATTAATCAACTCAGCATTGGCTAATAAGCGCTTTAGTCCAGGCTCTTGGGAGATCATCTCAAGCAATACATGGTCTAGATTGGCGGTTAGATCTCCAAGTTGGTGAGGTTCTGCCACTACGCCAACAGAGCAGCGGCCATCGCTAAACGGAATAAGCCAGTACCAAATATCTTGGTTCTGTGGGTGAACGCTAATAAGGATCTTGTTACGGTCAAAATCGCTACAAGTAATATTGTCTTGAATATGATTAAACACTGCAGTACGTGTTGGCAAGCTTGATGGCTTTTCTAATTCAAGTAATCGCGGTAATACTCGACCAAAGCCACTGGCATCAAGAATAAACTTGGCATTAACACGGTAGCTTTCGCCCGTATCACTGCCAACGGTTAGCTGTGGCTCGTTGGCTAAATCTACTGACTCTACTGATTGCCCGTAACGGATCTCAACGCCTTGCTTGGTAGCCTCATCGGCCAGTAGTTTATCGAACTTCGCCCGCTCAACTTGAAAGGTCGTCCCCGGGCCCTGGCTAAATTTGTCTTCAAAATTAAAGGTGGTGTATTGGTCTGCACATCTAAATGCGGCGCCATCTTTATATTGAAAACCCGCTCGGTTAACCGCATCGAGCATATTGGCTTCTGCTATTACCTGCATGCAGCAAGGTAGCAAACTCTCACCAATAGAAAAGCGTGGGAAATGTTGCTTCTCCAGCACAAGTACACGTTTTCCTTGAGCATGCAGCAAACTTGCTACAATACTACCTGATGGCCCTGCACCTATAATGGCGACATCGACCTCTTCAACACGCGGAGTGTTTTGATGTGCGTGAGTGCTTAGCATTCGGCTGTTTTCCTTGTGAAAATCTGAATAAATGGAGAGAGTAAAAAGGTAAAGCTAATACCAATTAGTAGCGTTAAACCAAACGCGCTAATGGCAGGTGTTTGGCTAAAGGCGAGTAAACCAAAAGCAAGTAGAGTAGAGGTGGCAGACATAAGCACTGCCATCATTACTCCGCGAGTCTGTTGCTTGGCTTCTGCAAAAAATAGACTGTAGTCGATACCGATCCCAAACACTAAGATCAACGCTAAAGCATGAAATAGCGTCAGTGGTGCCTGTAGCAAACCTAAAGCAGATAGGGTTAATAAAGCTGAAAGTGCAGGCACGCAAACGACAATAGTGGCTAACTTAATGCCGAATCTAAATGTGAAAATAGCCAGTGCTGCAACCAGCGCGATAACCAGTAATGCTAAGGTGAGTTGCCGGTAGTGGCTCATCAACTTTGAGATCTCACCGACTTTATCAACTAACTGTACATTAGGGTTGTTGCGAAACAAGGCTGAGAGTTTATCAAGTTGCTTAATACCGCCAAGCATGACAATCGCGCCGTAATCTGAGCCTTGCTCAGGCATAAGCCACAATGGAGCTAACTGCTGGCCAGCTGCTGAGTTTATAAATGCATTTGCGTCGATATAACGACCGTTTGCAGCACGGTACTCATCCACAAGTGGTTGAGCTATGCTCTGTTCAATACCTAACCTGGTTAAGATCTCAATGAGGTTATCAATATAGATCTGTTGCTGCAGCTGATAGTTGCTTGCTTGGATTTTCTCACTCGGAAGAAAGCGACTTAAACTGAAATGGTTTGCTATCAACTGCTGCTCAGTTGCCGACTCAAGGGTTGGTTCGAGTTGCTCAAGCTGTATTTTAAGTGCTTCTTCACTGTTAGCATGAACCAGTAAGAACTGATTATCTGTGCCACCACTAAGCACTGTGCGCAGGCTGTCTTCTTGCTGCTGAATGGCTGCCGGAGTGTGTTGTAACTGCCGAATATCATCGTCACTACGAAGCTGACTTAATCCAATTGTTGTAAACGTCACGCCTATCAGCAGCCATACGGCCCTTGAAAACGGAGATAATGGCATAACACGCTTAAGCATAAAGCCTTGGTAGCGATCTGCTATATCGAGAACATGCTGGCTATCTTTAAGTTTTGCGCTGGCTAATTTAGGGTAAGCAAACACCAAGGTTAAGTATGCGCCGAGGAGCCCTGCAGCACAGAATATCGCGACTTGCTGCATACCTGGAAAAGGCGCTAACCCTAAAGAACCATAAGCGACAATGCTGGTAATCAACGCCAGTGATATGGCAGGTAAAATTGCCAATGAGGTTTGGTTTGCATCAAGCTTTGGGTTATTGAGGCGCTCGCAATAGAAGTGAAAACAGTAGTCGATGGCGATCCCTATCAAACTAGTACCAAATACTAAGGTCAGTAGATGCAGTTCGCCAAACACTAATAGAGTCAGCACGATGGCAAACAGTAGGCTGCTACTTAAAGTCATGACGGCTATGGTCAGTGGCATCACCGAACGAAAAGCGAACCACACTAATGCGATAACACCGACAAGCGAAATAAGCCCAATACTTGAGACCTCTTGCTTGGCATTGTCTGTGGCCGCTGCCGCATGAAATAGCGCACCAGCCTTGATGAAACTTATCTGTGCATTATCATCGGTGACAGCGCTCATGGCTTGGTTTAATGCCGCTAATTGCTGTTGTTGAGCATTGGGGCTAAAGGCGCTTTGCAGCCCTTTGGCCATCACAATAGCGATGTATTTAGAGGTTGTGTTGCCGCTGTCTTGCGGATATTCGCTTAGCAATATGCCATTTTGTACCGATAGCGCTTGCTTGGGAGCAAGTGCCAACAAGTTCTCAGGGTAGAGCAGCAGCGGATCTTGGCTAATGAGATCACTATTGGCATAGCCAAATGCACTATAGAGTTTGTGTAGACTCGCTTGGGTGAGCTGCGGCCATTGCTGTTGAGTGAGCTGTTGTTGTTGCCTATCGGTGAGTAGGTTAAAGCGGTAGGGGAAATAAAAAGCATTTAAAGCCTGCGCTTGCGATATATCTGCACTTGCAACATCGGTAAATATTGCTGCACTGTGTGTTTTCAAATGCTGCATTAACAGTGATGCACCATTAACTGCTTGATTTTTATCTGCTGCAATAACTCCAACATAGAGCCTGTTGGCAAGCTGCTGTTCAACCGCGGCCATTGCCCGCTGTGTCAGTGGGCTTTCGCTCACTTTGGGCAGCATAGCTAATATATCGGTTTGAATTTTTGCACCAGATTGCCATTGAACGCCGCCGACAATTAGCGTGCTCATGACGAGTATTATCCATAACGTTAGCTTTTTATTTGGGCTTATTCCAGATAGAAAGCCAAGTGCGACACGCTGAAGTTTGACGCTCATTGAGTCTCTCTGAGCTGATCTGCCATCGCGGGCGAGAAGCGTGCCTTGTCTTGCGCAGTTAATGGCAGCTCCACAAGCTTGGAAAACTCAATACGGCTGCGGTCTTGATTGTCACTAAATAGGGTCAAGGTTTGAATTTTCTGTTCACCTGTCAATACGAGTCGAGGCATGGCCTTTTGCACCATAGGGTCAATAGGGATAAGCCCTAGTTGCCATTGGGGATTGCTGTTGCTGGCACTGTGGATGCTAAGTTTGAAATGCTGTTGCAGCGTTTGCAGGTCGCCGCTAAGCAGTGCATTGAGTAAGGTCGGCATAAGCTGTGATAACTGGCTTGCACTAGCTGGTTGCTGGGCGGTTACCTGAATTTGCCCTTGGCTATCGATTTGCGTCAGCCTGCCTGCTTGTAAAATCAATGTACTACTAAAAGGAGATTGTTGCTGCCAAACGATGCCAAGCTGCTTAGAAAAGACAAAGTTACCGTGACTCACTAATGGCTTTTTGAGTACTTTTAAGTAGCGATATTGAGTAAACAGTCCTTTAGCTTGTGGGCTCGGTGATAATCGCTGTGTTAGTTGCTCAAGCTCAGAACTTGATGCCTGTTGACTAAACAAGGCAGTAAAATCAGTTTGGCTATCGGCGCCAAAACTTGCGCTACTTGCAACAAGTAAAGTGGTTAGCAATATGAGTCGCTGACACGCTCTTTTCAGCTGCATCAATCTCATCGGCTTATGCCCTTAGCTGAGTCGGTTGCTGGGCTTGATAGCTCGCTATCGGCAATTAACGCTGCGATTTTATGCTGAAATATATCGGGGGTCACAAAACACAGTTCTTGGGTTTGCATATCAACTGCAGCTTGAATTGTATAGCCCTTAGTAATGCGTTTTTGAGTTGCGGCATCCAGCACTTGGTAGTTGATTTTAAGGCGGTTCTCCCACTCAACAATGGCTGCTTTGATAATCACTTTTTGATCGAAAGTACTCGATTGCACATATTTTATCTGCAGATCAACAATGGGCCAGCTATAGCCAGAATCCTGCATTGCGCGATAACCATAATTGATCTTATCGAGTAACTGACAGCGGGCAACTTCAAAATAGCGTAGGTAGTTGCCATGCCAGGTTATGCCCATAGAATCGACATCATGGAATGGAATGACAACTTCGATCTCGGTGCTTATTATGCCTTTCATCAGCTCATAACTCTCCGTTTAGCGCTGCTATGCACTAGCATACTTCCCAATAACCCGATTGGATTTTATCAACGGTTGAGCGAAGTGTTTGCTCAAGCGGTCGATCTTCGGTAAGCAGTTCAAAATCTTCTTCAACCTGCGCTAGCGTCTTGCCTAGTGAGGGGGTGATAGAGCTTGGCACAAGTTCTTGTTGTGCTATGCGTAAACGAATGCCCTGGGACATGGCTAATAGCGCGGCAGCAGCCACTTGCTCAGTCAGTTGTAGCACTCGGATGCAGTCACGGGCTGAAATAGTCCCCATGCTGACTTTGTCTTGGTTATGGCATTCAGTCGAGCGTGAAAACACGCTAGCAGGCATAGTGTTTTTTAGCGCTTCAGCAGTCCAAGCAGACACGCCAATTTGCACAGCTTTAAAACCGTGGTTAATCGCTTTACGTTTCCCCATGGCACCGGACAAGTTAGCTGGTAGACCATTATTAAACTTTTGATCCATCACTAATGCCATCTGGCGATCGATAAGATCGGCAATATTTGCCACCGCGTTTTTCATTGAATCCATGGCAAAGGCGATATGGCCGCCATAGAAATGACCGCCATGGAGGATATGTTCGCCTTCCGCATCGACAATAGGGTTGTCGTTAGCGCTATTTAGCTCAGTTTCGATAAACTGGCGCATAAACGGCAGCGCATCTTGCAGTACGCCAATCACGTGCGGCGCGCAGCGGATTGAGTACCTGTCTTGCAACCTGTCTGAATTACGCGGATGAGTGTGATGATTGAGATCTTCACGGATCCAAGTCGCGATCTGGTTTTGCCCTGGATGCGGTTTGGCGGCAAACAGGATGTCATCAAAATGGTTTGAATTCCCTTTTAACACTAATGATGCCATCGCAGTAATACGGCTTGAAAGACGTGCCATATATTGGGCGCGGTCGTAGGCTAAGCAGGCTAATGCGGTCATCACTGCTGTGCCATTCATTAGTGCTAATCCCTCTTTAGGACGTAGTGTCAGCGGTGTAATACCTAGCTGCTGATAAACTTCGCTGGTTGGGCGACGTTCACCTTGATACATCACATCACGCTCGCCAACTAGTACTGCCGCCAGGTAAGACAGTGGCGTTAAGTCACCACTGGCGCCGACAGAGCCTTCCTCTGGGATGACTGGAGTAATATTAAGATTAAGCAGTGTTTCTATGCGCTCGAGTAGCTCATAGCTGACGCCAGATTTACCGACAGCGAGTGAGCTTAAGCGGCAGGCCATTACCGCTCTCGCTTGCGAGATAGACAAAATATCGCCCATGCCACAACCATGAAAGCGGGTTAAATGCAGCGGCAGTTCATGGACTAAATCGAGACCAACAGTAACAGTGCACGAGTCGCCATAACCTGTGGTTACGCCATAGACTACGCCTTCCTCTTTTAGCAAACTATCGATAAACCAGGCACCTTTTTGGATATAGGCTCGATACTCATCGGTCTGGTTCAGTTTTGCAGTAGCACCTTTTGCAATTGCTACCACGTCTTCAAGAGAAAGGTTACGGTAACCAAATTCTACCGATTGCTTGTTGGTATTTAGGGGGCTTGCCTGTGTCATTTCTGTTGTTGTCCTTTACTGCTTTGAACATTGGTACGTTGGATATCTTCATCCTTGTGCCAAAAATCATAAAAATTAAACCACTGTAGTGGCTGGCGCAGCGCAAAATATTCTAAGCGCTGGCTAAAATCGAGTACTGCATTTTCTAACCGCTCAGCGCGGCCTGCACGCGGGCCTTTTAAGGTGTTCGCAAAGTGGCTTACATGTACGTGATAACGCCCTTGCTCACGTAAGCAAAATAGGGTGAATACTGGGCAATCTAATAAACCAGCAAGAATAAAAGGTCCTTGGGGAAAGGGGGCTTGCTTACCTAAAAATGGTGCGTAAATAACCCGTCCTGCAGTTTGTGATGAGGTTCTATCACCTGCAATCACCACCAATTCACCCTCATCTATTTTTTGCTGTAGCAAGATAGAGGTACTTGGGCCTAGTTCAGTGACTTGAATAAGGTTAAGTGCGCTATCAGGGTTGAGCTGTTTAAGCACGCGGTTAAAGTTTTCAGCGTTGTCGGTTAGCACCATGACGTTAACTTTTACTTTGCGCTGGTGGATCGATATCGCCCGACAAAGTTCAAGGTTTCCTATGTGCGAGACCAGTAAAACTGCGCCTTTTCCTGTTTCTAGCTGGTCAGTCAGCAGCTGTCTATTAGGAAAGTCGACTTCAGCAAGTTTGATGCGATCGCACCATGCATCAATACGATCGAGTGCGGCATTACCAAAGGAAAAGAAGTGCTTCAAGCTATCGCGCCAACTTAGTTTATCACTCAGTTGTGGGTGGTTAGGCTGAGTGATTTTCACTTGAGCTAAGAATTGTTTTGATGCGGCTCTAGCCGTTGTTCCTGTGGCAAAGAAATAGCAAATAACCGGATACATAATGGCACGGCATAACCAGTGGCCGCCGTAACGATAGCTATCGGCAATCAGTTTTATGCCCCAGTAGTTACCGCGTTCTTGTAGACTTGACCAGTGTTTATCTTGATTGCGTAGGCTCACTTTTTGCCATAATCGTTTAGGTTGACGCAGCAACATGCCAAAAAATAATTGGCTGTGCATGAGTGATATGCGCACATTATCTTTAAAGCCTTGAAAGTGGCTAACGCCATCTTCGGGGTAGGTCACTCGGGTTGGAATATGCACAACCGGCACGCCCTGCCAGTACAAACGCACTAAGACTTCAATATCGAAATCCATGCGCTCGCCAAGGGCATGGCTTAAAAATAGCTTCTCTGTTGCTGCTAAAGGGTAAACTCTAAAGCCACACATAGAGTCTTGAATATCAAAACTGAGGGTTTCTATCCAAACCCAAAAATGGGTGAGGTAGCGGCCATATAAGCGCCCTTTGGGCACTGAGTCATCATATTGTGGCAAGCCTGAAATCAAAGCCTCCGGCTGCGCCTCTGCTCTTGCTAGCATTGCCGGTATATCATCTAGGTTGTGCTGGCCATCTGCATCGACCTGCAGTGCATGACTAAAGCCATCTTGGTAGGCGGTGCGTAATCCGGTCATTACTGCCGCGCCTTTACCACGATTAAAAGGGTGGTGCAGTAGTGTTACCCAAGGATATTTGTTTGCCAGTTCAATAAGCAAAAAACGAGTTTCATCATCGCTGCCGTCATTGACTAAATAACAGGGCAGCGCAAGCCCATCCAGTTTAGCAAGCGTTTCTGCAATGGCTGCTCGGTGATTGTAATTGGGGATGACCAAGGCAATACGCATTAATCGTTTACCTCATCCGCAGCTTGGAGGGTGGTTTGCTCAGCTTTGTTGAGTGCTATTCGTCCCGATGCAAAACGCTTTTCACCATCGCTATAAGCAAAAATAAGTTTGGCTTTTGCGGTGTTATGAGTGATGGTTAAATCAACTTGGGTGTCAGGTAACATCAACTGCTGAAACTTGAGTACCTCAAGCACTGCCACACTGCAATCATAGCCAAAGTGTTGGCAACCGAGTTTGATCGCCCAGTCTAATTGAGTGACGCCTGGCAGTACCGGTTGCTCGGGAAAATGGCCGTTAAAGTACTCCAGCTCAGCGACGATATTTAATCGCCAACAGATGGAGTCGGTTTCGGCTTGAGTACTGATAATGGCTGGTAGTGCTGATTTAATCATTTACTTTTAAACTTATCGATATCAAATAAAGCCAACATGGTGCTATGTACGCGTTTACCCTGCTGATCCAGTGGTAGTTGCTCGGGGTAGCGCCAGCGTCTTGGCAGTGTGACACGTTCAAATTGTGACAAAAGGTGCTGTTTAAACTGGTTGTTAAGCGCTAACTTGCCATTAAGTGCAAGCTGCTCTAGCCCTTGGGGCGAAAGCTCTATTGCCGCTCCCAATTGCGTTCTAGGCTGCTCAAGCATCAATAACACAGCCTTGGTGACATAGGGATGACTTTCTAGCAATGACTCCATTTGCACCAGAGACAAACGCTTCTCCTCAACTTTGATGATGCGGTCTAGGCGCCCTTCGAGGGTAAACTGACCGTCGGCAACAATGCTAATTTTGTCTTCACATCTAAGCCAGTTTTCATCTTCTAAATAGGGAGAGCGAAGCTGTAGCGCACCATCGTCGGTATCTTGCTTAATCTCTATTTTGGCAAATGTTTGCCAAGGCTCTAAAGGAGAGTGTTGTTGTCTATAGCCAACGCCGCCGGTTTCAGTGCTACCAAATACTTCAGTAGGTAACTGACCGTAACAATGTTTAATTGCCATTGCGGCGTCAAAGCTTAACGGCCCGCCGGAGCTAAATACTAAGCTCGGCGCGCGAAGTTGCCGCTCGTTATCCAGCGCATCCGGTAGGCGAGACAGTTGTGCAGGGCTACTGATTAAGCAGAGGTTTGGAAACAGGTTTGCATAATAGCTCAGAGTTTCTGGGTATTCGACCAGGTCACTCAGGAATGGGCGACTGGCAGCTAAAGGCCAAAGAATTTTAAATAACAGACCATAAATATGTTGGTGTGAAACCGTGGATATCACACTACAGTGAGGCAAGTGTTCGGCAAAGGTATGCTCTAACACACTGACCTCAGCATCGAGCTGGCTAAGTGATTTGGCAATTTTCTTAGGCTTACCGCTGCTACCGGAGGTAAATAGAACCAGTTCGCCCCATTGTACCAATTGAGGCCAGGCCGATGTTGGCAGGTTGAGCTCTTTATCTAGGCGTAGAAAAGCTTTGCCTTCACAGAGAGGTAGATCAGAAATCACCCCTTCAAACTCATGAGTCAATTCACTTAATGTTCCAGCTTGAGTATTGGCTGGTAAGATAATCTGTTTGCCAGCGAGTAAACCTGCACAGAGTCCTACGGCAAACATATCACTGCTTTCACAACTAAGTAGCCAGCGTTTCTCTATTGAGCTGACTAATTGCTGATGTAAGTGAGCCACTTGGCTGCTGAATACGGAACCCGTCACAATATTGTGATGGTTGAAGCTTATCAACTGCTGTGCGGATGGCCCTTGAGACAACCAAGATTTAAGTAATTGAGTCATGTCTTTTTTAACCACAATGTTCTGTATAACCACTCTAGAGCGAGCAGTAAACCGATAAGCAAATAGGCGATTAAACCGTTATAGAGTGTCCAAGTCGCTAAATCTGTATAGAGCGCGGTATAAAGTGCCACGCTAGCATTAAAAATAAACAGTCCACACCAAATCAGCGTTACTTTTTTGAGGTAGCCAACTGCTGTCAGTGGCAGATCAGGCTCTTTTAATCTGGCTAACTGTTCAATCATGCTAGGGCCACGAAGCAGTGAGTAACTAAATAGCCCCAACATGGTGAGGTTGATCACCACCGGGTAAAACAATAGAAGATCATGCTCCCTGGCGAAAAAGCTACCTGCAGTAAGGCCAATACCAATAAATATCGGTAGGCGTAATGCTTTAAGTTTCTGCTTTTGCAGCATTAAGCGCAGTAGTAATACTGCACACAGCAGCAGTGCTATTGTACCGCCGGGCAAATAGTGCAAACCGAAGTAGACGGCTAGTGGGTAGCCAATAACCACCAAGCTGGTCACTACTTGCAAAAATAGCCGCATTAGCCTTTAACTAAACCTTCAATCGCAGTGACGACATCACCGACGCTACGGACTGCTTTGAACTCTTCAGGCTTAATTTTTTTACCTGTCATCTGTTGCAATTTGATCACTAGATCGACCGCATCAATACTGTCTAGATCCAGTTCTTCATAGAGTGATGCCTCTAACGTTATATCGTCTGCTTCTACTTCAAATTCATCAACTAAGATGTGAGTCAGTGCTTCTAGGATCTGTTCACGAGTTTGCATAATATCTCCTACACTCGCCGTGACTTAACAAAGTTTGCTAAGCTAGCAACG
Organism: Shewanella sp. 10N.286.54.B9; assembly: GCF_041468565.1. NCBI lineage: Bacteria > Pseudomonadati > Pseudomonadota > Gammaproteobacteria > Alteromonadales > Shewanellaceae > Shewanella > Shewanella sp. 10N.286.54.B9. The sequence continues at coordinate 44,677 of NZ_JBFRIY010000004.1, read as the reverse complement.
CTGTAAAAATGCAATTTGGTTGCTTCAGAATTTGCTTCAATTTTTACATCGAACAGCTTCTTGATGGCTAAACCAAGTTCAAGGGCATCAATAGAGTCTAATCCCAATCCTTCGCCAAATAGCGCAGCATCGGCATCAATATCATCAATAGTGACATCTTCAAGATCAAGACTGTCGATGATCAATTGTTTAATTTCGTTTTCTAAGCTCATAAGTATTTATCTAATTGTTGTTTATAATATTCTTCAAGATCACGAGTCATTTGGCGCGCCATTTTAGCATCGCCACCCGCAGTAGCATCATAACGTAGATAGGGCAGTTTTTCGCCTACTTCGATATGCATGCCGATTGTACGTCGAGGTAGTTGATACCAAGACTCTTGTTTACTAAAGCCGACACAGTTGGTCTTAAGTAGTAATGGTAGTAGATCGCTTTGGGTACGGATGGTGATGTTAGCTGCACCACGGGCAAAATCATTGACTCGTTTGCCGATAACTGTGCGGGTACCCTCAGGGAAAATAATTAAGTTGTTGCCTCGGTTTAACACCTCTTTGCAGTCCGCTAGAAGTAAATCAGCACCACGATTCGGGATGTAACCGGCACTCGATACGACGCCACGCATAAATGGATTACGCCATATGCCTTGTTTAACAATGCAGCTGGTATTAGGCATTAAGCTGATTAACACCACAACATCAACTAACGTCGGATGATTAGAGGTAACAATCATTCCTTGGGCATCTTTTAGCTGTTGTAGGTTGCCGTGGCTAACTTTGATCAGACCAGTCCAAGTGAGCATATGGACAAAGCCTTTAAACATAATATGCACTGCGTACTGCACTCGCTCTATACGCTGAGTAGTGGTGCCTGGCCAAAACCTGAGGATGGGTAAAATCGTTAGTGAACTGAGTAGTCCGCCAAGGCCAAAAATGATATAGCACAATGTGCCACCCAACCAGCGTGGCAGGTAAGCGATGCCTGTTAGTCGAGCAGGGGCAGGTTGATTACTCAAAACTCAGGCTCCAATGTGCGCCAGAGAAGTTACCTGAAGTTGCTTTTTTGTGGGCAATACTCACGAGTATGTCTACTAGTGTTAGCGGGTTTACATCTGCCTGTATTGGTTGCAAATCGATTTGGGCAAGCGCAACCTGTTGAGTGTTACTCGGGGCAATCACAAAAGCTGCAGAGATTGGCCACTCAGGCTCGCTGGCAAACTGCTGGTAGATATCAGGGACTGTGTCATCAGCATAAGAAAGTAGCAAGGGTTCAGGAGCATCGACTAACAACGCATATGCTTCGATAAATGCTTGGTAAAGTGTTTCACTTCCCGCTGCGATAGAGGTCGATGCGTTTTGGTTTTGGCTCAAAATGCTATAGATACCACTGGCAGTATTGTGTACTGATTGGCTAAAAGCTGTTGGCGATAGTGGAGACTGACCGACAATGTCATTGAGTAAGTTGATGGTACGATTTATCTCTCCGTGTTGAGAGGCAAAAATACTGCGGCATTGCGCGGGCGGCTCACATTGAAAAACCGAATCAAGGATTATTTTAGTCAGCTTACTGAGGCGGCGGCGTTGCATTGCGGGAACTTGTGGCAATTTAGGCGCAGCCGTTGCTATCGCTCCAATATCAAATATCGCAGCAGGCCATGCTTGCCAGTCAGCTTTATGCTGATACTGTGGCGACCAAGCGCCCCATGAAAGAATGCTAAACTTCATTGCACTGCCTCACATACGAATATCCGTTCGTAGTGCCTAAATTAAAATGTGTAAGTGACTGATTTATTAAATTATAAACCAAATACGCTGTTCGAGCGCTAACTAAGTTCATAATCAGCTGAGATAACTTAGGATAGGGAGTACAACACGACCATCAAAAGTACGCTGACGAGGCGCCATTCTACAACAGAATATGTTTGAACAAGAAGTGTTTTAAGATACGGCTGTAACTTAATGCGGTCGGTGGTTATCGAAGTGTAGGGCTAAGGTAAGGGCTCTGTTATTTTAGAGCCCTTTACACTGTTTTAAATGTTGGTAACGGATTAGTTTAGGTGTTTCTGTAAGCGACGTAGTGCTGACTTTACCTTGCGAGAGTTTTCAGGTCCCATACGGATCATTAATTTCTGTGCATTAGGCAGCGCTTCTAGGTTCGGGTCAACAAATTGATAGTTAACGCTGACTCCGTCAAGTTCAATAGGCTGCTCAATAATAGGCGCATCCAGCATGATAGCGATAGCCTGCTGCATTCTTTCATCAAACGAAGTATCGTTATAGCCGAGTTCACTAAATGCTTCACCTAGCAGTGGAGTTATCTCTTTGTAACTTTTGGCTAATTCCTCTTCATTTAGGCTGGCAAGAAAGTCAGCGTACAGATCATAACGATGGTAGCTATCAGGATCGACATAGGTTTTGTTTGCTATCTCAGACACTGTGAAGCTGTTGTTTGGTGCTTTTAACGGGCTCACTTTACGAGCCAATTCACCTTGAGCCAAGTTATCTACAAATACCACGAATTGGCGTACAACATTATCTTCAATCATCATTGGCTCTATGGCCATTCCGTCAGCGATGTCTATCGCCTTTTGATGGATATAGGCATCACTATCAGCAAGAGCAGGAAGCGGCTCAACCTCAGGAGCTGGCTCAACTTCAGGTAACTGCACTGGTATAGGCTCAACAATTTCAGGCTCAGGTTCAGGCAGAATCGCTTCTGTTTCAAGCGGCTCTTCTGGGATTGGATCTGGCACAATAACCGGTGCAATAATCTGTGGCTCTTCACTCTTATCATCACCACTTAAATAGTAGTAACCTCCAGCAGAGATCAACACAACTGCGGCAATGGCAATAATTGCTAGGCCATTTGTACCTGAGGATTTCTCCTGAGGTGTAATTCTATCTTCTTGACTGAGTTGCATTTAGTTTCCTCTGCTACCGCACGATAATCGTTTTAGTGGTAATGCATTTGCTATTTACCCATTTTGCAAAATTAAACAGGCTTGTCTATAGGTTGAAGCTCTATTAAGGATATTTAATTTGTATCAAGCGTTAAACTGTATCGAATTACCACATAGAGTATGGCTAAATTGTCTTAAACTGGTGGCTTTCCCTCTATGCTTGGACAAATTGCTCACGATCACCAAGCCAACGTTGAATGATGGCGTCGACACTGCTAGGAGCTTGCTGCATAACATGAGGGGCTAGCTTTTGCACATGAGGGATTAATGCTTGATCGCGCATTAGATCTGCGATTTTCATATCGGCAACCCCCGTTTGCTTTGTCCCTAATACTTCCCCTGGTCCGCGGATCTCTAAATCTCGCTGTGCGATAACAAAACCGTCGTTACTTTGCCTTAATACACCCAAGCGCTTAGTTGCGGTGGCTGATAGCGGCGGCTTATACATCAACACGCAATGGCTGGCGATGGCGCCACGACCAACACGGCCTCTAAGCTGATGCAGTTGCGCAAGCCCAAGGCGCTCTGGATTCTCGATAATCATTAAGCTGGCATTGGGTACATCAACGCCAACTTCAATCACGGTTGTCGCCACGAGCAAGTGTAATTCACCGGCTTTAAAGCTTGCCATGATCTGTTGTTTCTCTGCAGGCTTCATTCGGCCGTGGACTAAGCCTACTTTTAGCTCGGGCAGAGCAAGTTTGAGCTCCTCTGCGGTGTCTTCGGCCGCTTGGCATTCTAATGCCTCAGACTCCTCAATCAGGGTACATACCCAATAGGCTTGGCGATTATCGTTAACAGCAGCTTGGCGTACTCTGTCGATAACTTCTTCGCGGCGCTGATCTGATACTGCGACGGTGGTTACAGGAGTTCGTCCTGGTGGCAGTTCATCAATGACTGAGGTGTCGAGATCGGCGTATGCTGTCATCGCTAACGTTCGCGGAATAGGCGTAGCGGTCATAATTAGCTGATGCGGATGAAAGCCTTGGCTAACACCTTTCTCGCGTAAACCTAAACGCTGGTGAACACCAAATCGATGCTGCTCATCGATGATGATTAACGCAAGCTTATTAAACACTACTTGCTCTTGGAATATTGCATGGGTACCAATAACAATATTGGCGTAGCCTGATTCAATATCGGTTAAAGATTGGGTTCTTGCCTTACCTTTTAACTTGCCTGCTAGCCAGCCGACTTTAAGTCCAAGCGGCTCAAACCAGCCTCGAAAATTGATTGCATGCTGCTCAGCAAGGAGCTCTGTCGGCGCCATCATCGCGACTTGATAACCGCTCTCAATGGCTTGCAGTGCGGCCAGTGCGGCGACCAAGGTTTTGCCTGAGCCTACATCCCCCTGCACCAAACGCATCATAGGTTCTGCTTTTTCAAGGTCATGAGTGATGTCACTAACCACACGTTGCTGCGCGCCTGTTGGTTTAAAAGGCAGCGATGCTAGAAATGGATTTAGCAGTTGTCCAGTCGCCGACATACTCACGGCTTTGTCGCGGCGGGTGCGTTGGCGAAGGCGTAGCATACTTAAGTTATGTGCTAACAACTCTTCTTGAATAAGGCGTTGTTGTGCTGGATGGCTGCCATTTTCTAGATCAAACAGTGACACCTGATTATTGGGGCGGTGCAGCAGCTGCAGTGCCTGTTTGAGCTCCATATTATTGGGCTGTAGGTTGCTAGGCAGTAATTCTGCTAGTCCGCCGTTGGCCAACATCGTTAAGGCTTGTTCTGTGAGTTTAATCCAGCTAGCTTGTTTAAGGCCTTCAGTTGTTGGGTACACTGGCGTTAATGTGTCACTTAATGGCGCGGGATCGTCTGGAGAGACTAATTTGTATTCTGGATGAATGATCTCGTTGAAGTGCTTGCCGCGGCGGATTTCGCCATAGGCGCGGATAACACTACCCGTTTGCAGGCCATTTCTTTGTGCAACTGAGAAGTTGAAAAACCTTAAGGTTAAACTGCCGGTATCATCACGCACAGTGCAGGTAAGCATGCGCTTACGCCCCTGCAATACTTGGCTTGATTGGATTACAGCTTCTATTGTGCCGTAGCTGCCAGGGTACAGTGAGGCTATGGGGTAAATTTGAGTACGATCTTCATAGCGCAGCGGCAGGTGAAACAACAGATCTTGCACTGTTGTGATCCCCAGCTTTGCTAATCTCTCGGCCATCTTTTTAGCGACACCCTTGAGTTCTGTTATCGGAACAAGATCGAGTCTTTGCAAACGTTTAGCACTCAAACACTGTAAATTTATACATATATTATCAGAGATATAATTTTACGCAAATTTGACGCCTTATAGCGTTATAACCAACCTTTTTGTTGAGCGATTCTGGCGGCGTCAATGCGGTTTGTTGCATGTAGTTTGCTAATAGCTTCAGATAGATAATTTCTTACCGTACCCTCAGCAATAAATAGCGTAGCAGCTATCTCAGAAGTCGATCTGCCTTCGCCTGCAAGTTTCAGAGCTTTACGTTCTTTGTCATTGAGAGGATCTGACTCGCCTACGGCCATGATTGCCAGCTCAGGATCGATAATTCGTTTGCCTGCCATCACTTGATTTATTGCGGTGATCAAAGTGTCTGATGGTGCGTCTTTGAGTAAAAAGCCGCTAACCCCAGATTCTATGGCGCGTTTTATATAACCAGCTCTGCCAAACGTGGTGATGACCACAATCTTTAATTTTGGCTTATGTTGTTGGCACCAGTTTGCCAGTTCTAAACCACTGAGACCTGGCATCTCAATATCGGTGAGTAACAGATCAAATTCTGAGGTTTTCAATAGCGCTATCGCTTCATCTCCATCAGCAGCTTGGCTGATATCAAATTCACCACTTAATGATAGTAGCGCTGAAAGTGCGCCTCGCACCATAGCTTGATCTTCAGCTAATAAAATTCTCACCTAAGGGTTATCCTTGTGTTGGCAGGCTAATCGTAAATTGGCAATCAGGATCTAAACTCCAACTGAGTGCGCCTTTAAATTTAGCGAGTCTTTCGTTGATCCCAGTTAGTCCATTACCCTGCTCAATTTGACTTGGGCAGCCATCATCACAAATGATAATACGTAGCTCTGTTGGGGTTTGCTCGAAGTGCAACTCGCAGTGAGTCCCTTTGCTGTGGCGGACAATGTTGCTGCAAAGCTCGGTTAAACTTAAGATTAGTTGAGTTTCTAACTCGGGATCTAATTTAGGGATCTCGCCAAATAAGCTTACGCTCAAGCCTTTGTCACGCAGAGTCTGACAAAGCTGGGTCACGCTGGCAGCTAAGCCTTTGTGTTTATAGCCTGATACCGTTTGGCGGATCTGACTTAAGCTATCTCTAGCAATGCTATTAAGCTCGGTTAATTGCTGCCTTGCTTGTTCGGTTTGATTATTGGCGATGAGCTTTTCGGCCAGCTCTGCTTTTAAAGAGATGGATGAAAGGCTGTGCCCCATGATGTCGTGCAGATCGCGAGCTATTCGTTCTCGCTCTAACATTGTTGCCAGCTGTTGGATCTCTGCTTGGCTCTTCTTTTCCTTACATTTATGCTCGACTCTTTTACGCTCCGCTACACCGAAAAGACCGATTCCGGCGATGAGTCCAGCGCCATAAATCACCCAATAGTAATGGTCAAAGTTGAGCCCAGCATTAAGTAGCGATAGTAGAGTTATGAGCCCAATTAAGCTGAAAATGGCGGTTCTTAGCGGGTAGAAAAACCCGATAAAGAAGCCTGCAAAAGTGAACAGTGATAGTGAACCAGTATTAATTGGTGTGACAAGCACGCCAATGGTTATCATCGCCAAAATCGGTCGGTAGGCGTTAGCCGTGGTTGAACGGTAAGCCCAAAAATAGCAATAAACAAAAGGGATTAAAGCCGCTAAGCTTAAGGCTATCTCCCAAGGCAGCATTTTTGTGACGAAGATGGGGATAAGATAAAACCCCAGATTGACTAGGTAAACCCAGGCCAATTTATCCTCTTTTGATTGCGCTGACTCAGTCATGAAAAATTCCTTTTAGAAGCTGACCACTTAAATGAAATATTGTACGAGTGTGGTTATTGGAGAGCGAAGCCTTGCTTCGCTCTCCTACTGTTGAGGCTGTGTTTATCGCTGTGCACTTTGATTATTTTGCTGCAGTAAAAACTGTGCCCAACCATAATCCTCTTCAACTGCTAAGGCTTGTTGCCAGTCAGCTATTGCACCTTCAGCGTCGCCCAAACTCTGCTTGGCGAGTCCTCGCCATGTGTAGGCTTCTGCGTGACCCCAGCAAATGTTATCACAGGGAATTGCGTAAAGCTCAATCGCTTGGGAACTCAAGTCTACAGCTCGCTGTTTGCTGCCACCATAGGTTTCAGGGGTATTAAAAGCCGCAATCGCCTGCACTAATGGCACCCGAGGGTTGGTAGGATCTAGTGCTTTAGCTTGCTCAATCGCTTTGGCAGCTTTGGATCCATATAGTGCTCCATTACTATAATCTAGACCGATTAGCATGCCGTAAACAGAAGAGAGCAAGGCTAGATTGTCTGCATTGGCACTCGATGCTGTTAGTGGCTCAAGGCTCTCTTTTGCTGACTCGAGTGCACTGATAGCCAGTTCTCGTTGACCCAGAATATTGGCGCTGATGGCAAGGCGGTAACCCGCATAAGCTTGCTGGTAATCATCACCTTTTTCGGTGAGTGATTGTAAGCTTTTTACGTCCATATGGTTTGCGGCGGCATCTATATTGCTAATGGTATCTGCTTGAGCAAATTGGCTGATAATAGCCATTGAAGTAACCAGTAATAGTGATTTCATATCAATCTCCTTTTGAGCCCGGTATTGGGTACGGAACCATTATTAAAGATTGTGGGATGACGCTGTAGGCACAAACGTCATCAGATCAATATGACAAATGTCATCAGTTTAGGCTTGAGTCACTAAATAGCAGATATAGGCCAGGTAGCCCAATACCAAAATTGCCCCTTCGCGGCGGCCAATACGCAAACCTGTGTAGGCAAAGGGGAGTAGCATAACCGCAAGTCCGATCATGACTTGCCAATCAAGGGGGCTGATATCGCTGCTAATAATGGGGTGGATAAGTGCGGTGACGCCTAAGATCCCCAAAATGTTGAATAGATTTGAGCCTACAACATTGCCAATTGCGATATCACTTTGCCCCTTGAGTGCGGCAACGATGGAAGTCACCAGCTCTGGCATACTCGTCCCTATAGCGACAATTGTCAGTCCAATAATGATTTCACTGATCCCAAAGGATTGCGCTAGCGCTACCGCGCCATCAACAAATAGGATCCCACCACCAACCAACATACTAATACCGACAATGATAAAGATGACGGATAGCCACTGGTTTTGTCCTGCATCTGCAGCTTCATCTGAGGTTTGTTTATCAGCAGTGAAATAGCTGTAGCTTAAGTAGCTGACGAGCAGAGTGCTAAGAATTGCACCATCGATAAAGCTTAATCCATCATCAAGCAATAACCCCCAAAAGAGCAGTGATGCTGCAATCATAATAGGGATATCACGTTTCACCATTTGCGACTCAATTTTGATAGGACGAATGAGTGCGGTAATACCTAAGATTAAGCCGATATTTGCAATGTTGGAGCCAATCACATTTCCCAGTGCAATTCCGCTATTGCCAGCAACTGCCGACTTAATACTCACCGCAAGCTCTGGCGCACTGGTACCAAAAGCGACTATCGTTAAGCCGATAATTAACGGTGATAAGCCAAGTTTAAGCGCGATACTGCTTGCGCCTCTCACTAGTGACTCAGCGCCAAGGGTTAGAATCACAAACCCGCCAATAATCGATAACCAAGTGATCATAACACTACTTATTAGATGAAATTAAAAGGACGGCTAGCATAGTTATTTTTGCTAAGAGCGCAACAAATAATCAGCTAACAAGGATTAAATATAGTTTACCCATTTAGCCTGATAGGAGGAGTTGGGGCTTTGAAGTACAGTGATTACAAAACAGCACACCTAAAGGTGTGCTGTTAATTTTTAAAGCATCATCGGAAGATAGTTAAATTTCATCTTCCCAGCAGATTTTGCCACCGCGAATACCATCGACTTTGTCACTGAAGCTTTTCTCCAGTACGTGACGTTTGATCTTCAACGTTGGAGTTAATACATCATTGTCGACGTCCCAATTTTCTTTGACAACAATAATCGCATCGACTGTTTCATGGGACTCAAGGTGAGGGTTAACCGCATCTAGAGTATTTTTCAAAGAGGTTCTAATTTCTTCTCTAGGTTGCATTGATGCGCCTTCAGAAAGCTGCACTAATGCAATTGGGTGTGGTAAACCTGAACCTATCACGCAGATCATCTCAATATGAAGATCTTGTGCTAACTTGCGCTCGATAGGCACTGGTGCAACGTATTTCCCTTTAGATGTCTTGAAGTTATCTTTCACGCGTCCGGTAATGGTAACGCAGCCATCATCATCGATACTGACAACATCGCCTGTGTGGAAGTAGCCCTCTTCATCAAAGCAAGCTGCGGTTTCTTCTGGCTGCTTATAGTAACCCTGCATTAACCCTGGGCTCTTAACCATGAGTTCGCCGACATCAGATTGTTTGATGGAACAACCTTCAACTGCATGGCCAACCGTGCCTATTTTACTGGCATCAAAAGGGTGGTTAATAATGGAGTAGGCACAGTTTTCCGTCATGCCCCAAGCTTCACTAATATTAAGGCCGATTTTGTGATACCAGCTTACAAGTGATGGTGGAATGGGTGCTGAACCGGAACCAAGAAGATGGCAATGCTCAAGGCCAAGCCCTGCATGAATTTTACGTTTTACAATGCCGCTAACAATCGGCACTTTAAGTAAGAAGTTAAGTTTACTGGCGCCAATTTTATCGATAATATTTTTTTGAAACAGGCTCCAAAGGCGCGGTACCGAGAAAAACACTGTCGGTCTTGCGCGCTGCACATCGGCAACAAAGCTATCGAGACTCTCAACAAAAGCCACACTACTACCTGAGTAGAATGAAGAGCCTTCCATCGCAACGCGCTCGGTGATGTGTGCTAGTGGCAGATATGAGATTAATCTATCTTCAACATCAGTTTTCAAATCACGCACTACAGCGTTACAAGTCCAGCCATAGCTGGCAAAAGTTTGGATTGCGCCTTTAGGTTTTCCTGTTGAGCCAGAGGTATAAACTAAGCTCATGATCTGTTCAAGCGTAGGCAATGGCGCATCAATTAATGGCTGACCTAGGGTGAGCAGTTTATCCCAGTGGTATTGAGCTGGCATGGTGTCGTAAGGCATGGCCATACGTAGAATTTCACCGCCAACGCCACTTTCTTGGTCTGCCCAGTAATCAAGTTTACCGATGAATATCGCTTTAGATTCACTGTGCTCTAGGGTGTAGCGTATGGTGTCTGCATTGGCTGTAGGGTAAATCGGAACGCTAATATAGCCACCATGCATAAGGGCTAAATCGGTGATAAACCATTCGGCACAGTTTTTAGAAAGAATGGCAACTTTATCGCCCGGGTTTAGGCCAAGATGTCTAAGTGCACCAGCAATTTGCTGCATCTTGATTTGTACATCACGCCAAGTAAAGGTCTTGTATTGGCCGTCAATAGGCTGCTTTAGATATACTTGATCGCCTTGTTTTTCAACCCAATGTTCAAGCATTTCAATTGGGGTTTTCATAGAAGATTCCATCGCAATTCCATATTGATTATTGTTAATTCCAATTCAGTCTGTTGCTGCTTTTTTGTTTTAATCGTTTGTTTAACAGGCTGGTTTATACCAATCAGTATAAATATTTGGCCTCTCAGCGAGAGTTTAGCGATTCTGAGGCAAGGCAACGAGTGAAGAGCATAGTTGTTCTACGGTTAAGCTCGTTAACACAGCATCAGAATCGCTAAAACTCGCCATTCTGGAGTATTTTTGGCTGCCTATTTCTGTGTTGAACAACTTCACAAGGGAACAACCATTGTTTCAGTTATTCGCCTTGAATTAGTTTGCCAAAAATAGCTCTGAGTTGATCAAATTCTTATATTGATTGGTATTAATATTGAGTATGGCGAAAAATGTGATCTATGACAACTTTTTCAAACGCTCGTTACAATTTCTCGTAATGATGTCGTTAAAGCATACCTTTGGGGCTACAAGCAGTGGGAGTTCAGCTGGGGCTAAGGAAGTGCTAACTGATCGAGCTAGCACTGTTTTCCGATAGTAACTATTCAGAAGGTGCGCGCATCTTTTGCCACCATTGCTCATCAGCAACAATTTGGCCGGCTTCATCAATAGCAGGATAGGCCAGCTTTTTACGGCGGCAGGCTTTGGCGTAAATAGGGTGCCCTTGTTCAAACAGCTTGATCTGGCAATACTCTTCATCAAGCTTTCGAGTGCCGTACATACCTGCGGCTTCACGTTGGCGCTGGGCTTCATACATGATTAGTGCCCCAGCAACAGATACATTGAGAGACTGCACCATGCCAATCATCGGGATGATCACATGCTGATCGGCGCTAGCAATACCTTCAGGGCTAACGCCATCGCGCTCGTTACCTAAAATAATCGCGGTTGGGCGGGTGTAATCGATTTCACGAAAGTCGATTGCAGTTTCGGAGAAGTTAGTGGCGAGGATCTGCATATCTTGGCGGCGAAATTCAGCCACGGCATCGCTCATTTTATGGTGCGCTTTAGACTTCACCCATTGCTGGCTACCTGAGGCGGTGTTGCCAGAAACACGCATCTCAATCTCAGGCCATACTGCATGGATCTCATGAATGCCAACCGCATCTGCAGTGCGAATAACCGCTGCAATATTATTGGTTTTATGCACCTTATCTAAACACAGTGTTAGATCTGGCTGGCGGTTGTCTAGCATACTGTTAATGCGGGCGAAGCGTTCTGGACTCATGTCTTTTATACCAAACTCTTTTATCAATAAAAAGGGCGCCGAAGCGCCCGATTCTTTAGTCAATGGAGTGGAATTACACTTCCATTACGCCGTCCATTTCAACCAATGAGCCTTTTGGAAGTTGGCTAACACCGATTGCTGCACGAGCTGGATAAGGTTGCTCAAAGTAGCGACCCATAATTTCGTTTACGGTAGCAAAGTTACTTAGGTCCGTCATAAAGATATTAAGCTTAACAATATCGCTTAATGAACCACCGGCAGCTGCACAAACAGCAGTTAGGTTGTCAAAAACCTGCACTACTTGTGCTTCAAATTCGTTGCTTACCATTTCCATTGTCTCAGGGTTCAGTGGGATCTGACCTGATAGATAAACCGTGCTGCCTACTTTAACTGCTTGAGAGTATGTACCGATAGCTTGCGGCGCTTTGTCGGTTGCAATGATAATCTTCTCTGCCATGATCTTCCCTTTATCTGTATTAAGTAAACTAATGTTTAGCTCAAATGAGCTAGCGGTTACGTGACGTTCGCAGTACTTCAGGTAGAACCCTAATACGACGCATCACGTTAGCTAAATGAATACGATCTCGCACAGAAATTCGTAGATTGATGAGGAATACACGCCCATCGCGCTCTTCTGTGGTTAAGTTATGAATATTCGAGCCTTCAGCGGCAACAATTGAGGTGATCTTAGCTAACGCACCTTGGTGGTTAACGATCTCTACTCGTAAGTTTGCTTGATACTCAACGCCTTCAGCGCTGTCCCACTGCACTGGAATATACTTATCGGGTTCACCTTGGTAGCCGCGGATATTGGCGCAGCTTTCCATATGGACCACTAAGCCTTTACCTGGGCTAACATGGGCAATAACCGCATCACCAGGAATTGGACGACAACAGTTAGCAAATGTCACCAACATACCTTCAGCGCCGCGGATTGGCATGGTATGTGATTCTCTTGTCTCTTGGGCATCAACTTGATCGCCACGTAAACGCTGGGCGATAACAATACTCATTGCATTACCCAGGCCGATATCGGCGAGTAACTCATCAAGCGTATCGTGCTTAGTATCGTTGACCACTTTTTCAACTTGCTCTTTTGGCAAGTCATCTAGCTTAGTGTCGCCTAACGCATGGTTCAATAGGCGCTTACCGAGCAGAACAGCATCATCCTCTTTAAGACTCTTGAGCAGCTGACGAATTTTAGCGCGAGCTTTACCTGTCACCACAAAGTTGAGCCATGCTGCATTTGGACGAGCACCTTTAGCGGTGATGATCTCAACGGTTTGGCCTGAAATTAGCGGTTGACTTAACGGGTATGCTTGGCGATTAACGCGAGCACCAACACAAGTGTTGCCGACATCGGTATGCACTTCATAAGCAAAGTCTACTGCAGTGGCACCAACGGGCAGTTCTAGAATACGACCTTCTGGGGTAAATACGTAGATCTCTTCAGGAAATAGCTCGGTCTTAAAGTTTTCTACGAATTCAAAAGAGGTGCTGGCGCTTTGTTGCAGTTCAAGCAGGCTTTGCATCCACTTACGCGCCCGAACTTGGGTGGTGGTGCCTTGCTCCTGTGAGCTGCCTTTTTTGTATAACCAATGTGCCGCGACCCCTTTATCTGCCATTTGATCCATATCTTCAGTACGAATTTGGATCTCAACAGGCACGCCGTGAGGACCAAATAGTGAAGTATGTAATGACTGGTAGCCGTTGGCTTTAGGGATAGCGATATAATCTTTGAATCGACCTGGACGGGGTTTGTAGAGGCCATGCATGGCACCCATAACGCGGTAACAGGTATCGATGGAGTCAACGATAACTCGGAAGGCATAGATATCCATGACTTCTTGAAACTGCAGTTCTTTGTTGCGCATCTTGTTATAGATGGAATAAAGATTCTTTTCACGACCTTTAACTGTGCCTTCAAGGCCAGTGTCTTCGAGTCGAGTACCAACAGCAGCTTCAATACTTTGAATCAGCTCTTTACGATTACCACGTGCGGCTTTCACCACCTCTTTTAATACACGATAGCGCATTGGATAGTAGGCATGAAAACCTAAATCCTCTAACTCACTCTTAATATTATGAATACCAAGACGGTTGGCGATTGGGGCGTAAATTTCGAGGGTTTCACGGGCAATGCGGCGACGTTTATCGGGACGCAGGGCACCTAAGGTACGCATGTTATGCGTTCTATCGGCAAGTTTGATTAAGATGACGCGAATATCTTGGGTCATCGCCATCATCATTTTGCGGAAGTTTTCAGCTTGGGCTTCTTTCTTATCGCGAAATTTTAGCTTGTCGAGCTTAGATACACCTTCCACCAATTCGGCAATAGACTCACTGAATATTTCAGCCAGTTCCTCTTTGGTTACAGGAGTGTCTTCGATGGTGTCGTGTAAGAGTGCGGCCATAAGCGTCTCATGATCGAGACGCATATCGGCCAGGATGCGGGCTACCGCAACCGGATGGGTAATATAAGGTTCGCCACTCGTGCGCATCTGACCTTCATGGGCATCGCGCGCCACCTGATAGGCCTGCTTGAGTAATTCTACCTGTTCAGGTTCTAAATAACCTGAAGCAGACTCCTTGAGACCTTCAAACAGATACAAGTGACTCTACTCCTTATATAGCGTTACGGCCTTCAGCGATGGCAGCAACGGCAGCAATTTCAGCTGCTTCACGTTCACGAACTGTTTGGCGCTCATCGGCGTCCAAAGTATCAGCTGTGACTAAACCTAGTTCGATTTCGCGCAAAGCGATAACCGTTGGCTTGTCGTTCTCTTCTTCAACCATAGGGTCTTTACCCTGCACGGCGATTTGGCGAGCACGACGCGCTGCAACCAGAATCATATCAAAACGGTTGCCGATTTTGTTTACGGCGTCTTCTACAGTTACGCGAGCCATGTTTGGAAACTCCAGTGTTTTATCGATTGAAAAAATGACGCAAAATTGTACATGAAGACAGTTAGTCTGCCAACAGATCTTTAATCATATCATTTTGCGTATGAATTTGGCTAGCAGTGGTTAATCTTTGGCTATGAATGATTGCTAAAAGATCGCGCTGCGCTTTGTCGAAATCATCGTTCACTAAAATAAAATCATACTCATTATAGTGCGACATCTCTGATACCGCTTGTGCCATGCGGCCTGCAATCACTTCTTGGCTATCTTGGCCACGCCCAGTAAGGCGGCGCTCTAACTCAGTACGTGAAGGAGGAAGAATAAACACGCCAATGGATTCTGGCATCACTTTTTTCACTTGCTGAGCACCTTGCCAATCAATATCGAGAAATACGTCGATTCCTTTTGCCAATGTTTGCTCAATGGTGACTCGTGAAGTACCGTAGTAGTTACCAAATACCTCAGCCCACTCGAAAAACGCATTTTCTGCAATGAGTGCTTTAAACTCATCTTGATTGACAAAGTGATAGTGCTGACCATTTGCTTCACCAGGACGGGGCTGACGTGTAGTGTGCGACACAGATACTTGCATATCAGCAGGTTGATCTTTTAATAAAGCTGATATCAGTGATGATTTACCTGCGCCACTTGGCGCTGAGACGATAAATAGATTCCCGCGTGCAGTCATGATTTGCCTATCCGGTGCTTTAGCCCTCTTTGGGCCAGTGAAAAGATTTAGCCGCGCATTATACAGCCTAGGACGATATTTGCGCTAGTGATCCCAGCGTGTAGAGGCATAATTTAGTGCTTCTCTCTATTTCTCAGACTAATTTCGCCGTATACAGCTAAAACACTGACATACTCAAGCAAATTGGGTAGGCTATTTACTGAGTTTTATGCTTTCGCCTGAGCATTAATACAGTTAAGTGGAAAGTCATCCACTTTCATTTAGGTTTGATTGAGAAGGTAGGAATATCAGGGTATGCAGTTTTCAGCACTTTTTTGTTTGGTAGGTCGTGATAACGGCCAGCGATTTGCGGTCATCAGTGGACTGATTTTCTTTGTTTTATTATTGGCTGCAGTGCTACTGGGCTCTACAGCGACATTGTATGTCGTTGGTATGTTGTTGCTACCCATATTAGGTTTAACCAGTTATAGACGACTACGAGATAGTGGCAAAACGCCGCGCTTGATAGCGTTAACGCTGGCTCCTTTTATCTTGGTATTGCTTACTCTAGTACATGTTGACAGTGTGATGCTGCTACTTACCTTTATGGTGTTTGCGGCGTTAGCCATAGGCTACATCGCCATTCTACCCTCGATTTCAAAGGCTAGTTACCGACAGGGATATTCTGGCCCTATCAAAATAGTCGATCGCGCAGTTACAAAAGGTTCAAGGGTACGTGTTGAGCCAACGTTAACTGCCAGCGAGACTGCCACTGAAGCGGCAACGGCTGCTTTTTCGAACTCAGAAACTGATTTTGAAGCAGAGTTCGCTAATGGCACTGCAACAGAATCACCTGTGCAGGGAGCAAACTCAAATAGCAGCGGCTTTATTAACATACAGCGTTGGCTGATGGCCAATCAAAAAATGGCGTTCTCAGCAGGGGCATTTTTATTGGTTAGCATGTTGTTATTGAGCATTTGGTCGCTAGTGCCTAGCGATAATGCTACTGCGGCAGAGCAAGACAGCACTGCAGCCGAACAGATCGCTAAGGCGCCCACTGTTGAACGCAAAATGACAACCTTGCCGGATGGCTTTAGTTTAGTGCTTGAAGATGATGTATTGATTGTAAGATGGCTAGGGGAGACAGGAACACCAACAACGCTTTGGTCTCTTGCCACTGCAAAAGGTGATAGAACTTGTGCTGCGCTTAAGTTTAATAATGGTACTGAGTATCGCCCTGTAGAGGTTGATTTATTAGCCGACACTGGCACCGAGGCTCGTTTTTCGCCGCTTGATACTAAGGCGATTATTGTTGATATGGCGCGCCGTGGAAATGTGAGTCTCTGTGGCTATAACTTCAGTCTAAAAGGCAGTCAAGCTGCCATCGGAAAAGTTGCCGCGTTCGCGACTTATTTATAACTTAGCGTATTGTTGTTAGGTATGGCTGGAAATTGTCAGGGAGAGTCATTAAACTGCTCCGCCTTAACTTTTGCATAATCGCTTGCGCTAAATGCATGTACCATTGGGCTTGATGGGTGACAGAATGGTCGATTTAACCTTAGTTATTCTTGCTGCGGGTTTAGGCACGCGCTTTGGTGGTGACAAGCAACTTGCTGGACTCGGGCCAAATGGCGAAACCATGTTGGAACTGTCGTTACGCAGTGCTCATAAAGCAGGTTTTAATCGGGCTGTGTTAGTGATCCGTCCCGAGCTTGCTGCAAGCTTAGATCGACTCTTAGCTGACAAGTTGCCGCAGGACTTCCATTGTGATTACTGCATGCAGTCACTGGATGACTTGCCAGAGGCTGTGACGGATTATGTTGATTTTGAAACGCGTACAAAACCATGGGGTACAGCCCATGCACTATGGAGTGCAAGAAAGCTGATAACAGGCCCAATGGCAGTCATTAACGCCGATGATTTTTATGGTGATAGTGCATTTTCATTGTTAGCTCAAGGCCTAGCTAAAAGCGTGGACGATTGGATGATGGTAGCCTATCCAATCCATTTGACCTTATCTGATAATGGCGGTGTAAACCGTGGTTTGTGTGAAGTTAACAATGGCAAGCTTGTTGATGTTGCAGAGTGGTTAGATATTCAGTCCCATGCCAATGAGCTTGTCGGTACTTTTGCTGGTAAGCAGCAAGCGATTGCCAGTGATGCTTTAGTATCGATGACATGCTGGGGCTTTAACGCCGATATTTTTGCTGTGATCGAAGCGCAGCTAACAGACTTTATTATTGAGCACGGTAGCCAAGCCAAAAGTGAGTGCTACCTACCGAGTGTGGTGCAAGCGAGATTGCAGCAAAATCGAGTAAGCGAAGAGACACGTAATGTGAATGTCAGTGTGGCGCAGGAATCTTGGTATGGCGTGACCTATCCTGAAGATGCCAACTGGGTTAAACAGAAATTATTTGAAAAATTAGCAACAAGTTAATCATAGAAGCTAATACATAATGAGTTTGCATGGAAAACCTGAACGATAAACAGGTTGAAGCAACGATATTGACAGAATCTGGAGAGTTGGGTGATTGATTTTATAAGACAAAACGTTTTGTCGCACTTTGGTGTAGAGGTGGAAGATACCAAAGTTTCGCCATTGGGTAATGGCCACATAAACCACACTTTTCTTGTTCGTGGTTCCAAGCGTGAATTTGTGTTGCAAAAAATCAATACTCAAGTTTTTACCACTCCTAATGCTTTAGTCAATAATGCTGACAAGATCAGTCGCCATTTAACACTTAAGAGCCAGCAACAGCAGTACCAGCTGCAAGTCGTTTCTCCTGAGCAGACTCAGGCGGGTAGGCTTTGTGTTGATCTCGGTGAAGATGGTTTCTGGCGAGCGATTAACTATCTGCCCCACAGCCACAGTGTTGATGTGGTTAGTAGCGAAGCACATGCTGAAATAGCGGCTAAAGCCTTTGGTCACTTCTCTTGTTCGCTAAGCGATCTTAATGCCGAGCTTATCGCAGATGTTATTCCAAACTTCCATCACCTTCCTGGCCGAATTGAACAGCTATCGCTCGCTGCAGCTAACGATAGCCAAGGGCGACTTGGTGGTTGTCAGCACTGGGTTGATATGGTGATGGCACAAACTGAGCTACTGCAAGAACTTGCTGAGGTTGAAGCAAAACTACCACGTCGAATTTGCCATAACGACACCAAGATTAACAACATGCTGTTTGATAAGCGCGATATGAGCAGTATGGCGATTATTGACCTTGATACCTGCATGAAAGGCTACTTGATGTATGACTTTGGAGACATGGTACGTACTTTTTGTAGCCCGGAAGAGGAAGACTCAACTGCATTAGATAAAGTCACTGTGCGCGAGTCTATTTTTGCCGCGATCTGTAAAGGTTATTTGGGCGAGTTAGCGCCGGTGCTATCTGATCTAGAACGCCGCAGCTTATGGTTAGGTGCCAAAGTCATGTGCTTAATGATTGGCGTGAGGTTTTTAACCGATCACTTAAACGGCGACGTTTATTTCCATATCCATCATCAAGGTCATAATCTTGAACGTGCTGAAAATCAATTTACCCTGTATCAAAGCTTATTAAATCAAGAAGATACATTAAAGGGCTATCTCAATTAGCCAACTTTAAGCCGTTTGTTGTATCTGAACCATTGCCTAGAGTTGTTTAAGATCAAACTAATGTTAACTGCTGGGTATAAGAGTGTTAATGGCAGAGTTAACCTCATACACTAAAGGCAGAATAATAATTTAGGTATCTTTGATGGCCCCAATAATCTGTAGTAGTGCGCGACAAGCAGTGTCTTTAATCGAAAGTGGTGAAACACTTTGGACTCACTCTATGGGGGCAACACCAACCCTTTTACTCAATGCGTTGGCTGAGCATGCACTGACTAAACATGACTTAACTTTATTGCAGTTGCACACTGAATGCGCGGAGTCTTTGAGTGATGAAAAGCTTAAAGGGCATTTACGGCATCGTTGTTACTTTGGGGGGCTGCCCACTCGGAGATTGCTGCAGCAAGGCGCCGCCGATTACGTGCCTATTTTTCTCTCTGAAGTGCCTAAGTTATTCCGCTCTGGTGAGCAAGCAATCGATACTGCAATGATTCAAGTGTCACCACCAGATAAGCATGGCATCTGCTCTTTGGGGATCTCAGTAGAGGCCACACTGGCTGCTTGTCAGGTGGCAGGTAAAATCATTGCCCATATAAATCCACAAATGCCGCGAACTCATGGTGATGGTTTTATCCATTATGATAAATTTTCCGCGGTATATGAGCAGAGTATGCCGCTGCCACAACACCCTTTGGCTGCTAGCGATGAAGTCAGTCTTGCTGTGGGTCAGAACGTCGCCAAACTAGTGCGTGATGGGGATTGCCTACAGATGGGGATTGGCGCAATTCCAGATGCCGTACTCTCCTGTTTAACGGAGCACAAAGAGCTAGGGGTACATACTGAGTTATTTTCTGATGGAGTACTGAATCTAGTCGAACAAGGGGTGATCACTAACCGCTGTAAACAGGTACACCCTGGCAAGATTGTTACTGGTTTCGCTCTCGGTAGCCAGCGACTTTACGACTATGTTGATGATAATCCGTCGGTAATTTTTATGGATATTGAGCAGGTGAATGACACCTCTATTATCCGTAAAAACCCTAATATGATGGCAATTAACTCTGCACTGCAGGTAGATATTTCCGGGCAGATCTGCGCCGACTCCCTAGGCACCAAAATCTATTCGGGCGTAGGGGGACAGATGGATTTCATCCGTGGCGCGGGTTTGTCTGACGGTGGACGTTCGGTAATTGCGCTACCCAGTACCGCTGCTGGTGGCAAGGTATCACGCATAGCGACAGTGTTATCTCCAGGGGCGGGAGTCGTTACCACTCGCGCCCATGTGCACTATATTGTCACCGAATATGGTATTGCCAACTTAAGAGGTCGATCACTTCGCGAACGAGCACGAGACTTAATTGCGATTGCTCATCCAGACTTCAGAGAGCAGCTTTGCCAAGAGACGTTTGATATGTGGGGCTTGACGGTTTAATCACGTCCTATAATGGTTGATGCTATTTGCGATACCTCTTGCTTGGGACATCGCAATTTGGGCTGCTAAGGTTTAGTCCTAGGTCGTAGTTTAAGGTTTTATTGGCCTGCTAGGAAGTCATTGGGCGTTAATTTTGATGGCTGACCAATGGGGTTATGCAAGCTGGGTTTATCTATTTGTTGCACTTCAAAGTCATGCCTAAGCGCAGGCTTTAATAGCTCATCAAACATATCTACCTGCTGATTATTCGGGTTTAGCCACGCATCTATTATCAATTCATCTGGAGGTAAAATCATTGGGCTAGCTTTACTGTGAAACGGCACTAAGTCAGGGTGCGGAGGGTTGGTGATAATCGAGCAGGAGAGGCAGCTCTCACCTGTTCTTGGGTGATGCCATTCTCTAAATAAACCGCCAAAAGCAATCGCAGCGTTTTCAGCGACAAAATCATGGTAAACAGTACTTGAAGCAGACTTTTCTGTTTCGCCAAAACCTTTAGCAATCACAATACAACGGCTTTCTCTAAAGGCTACATAACCAGCGCTATTGGGTTGATTGAGCTTGTCATAGCGGGTATTAAATGAGGTAAATTGACTTGGCTTAAAGCCATCATAAGTGGTTTGTTGTAGTAACCACCATGAGGCAGTTTGCAAAAATCGTTCGCCATTATATTCACGCACAATACTGATATCATTGGTGGGCATTTTAAAACGCGAAAACAGCATCTCCTCGCTGTTATTAATGCGCAGATCTTCCATCAGTGCCTGTACAAACATATCGTCAATTATATTTAGTCGTCCGCACATAAGCATCCCTTTGGAATGAATCTTCAACTGTATAAAATAGCATAGTTGAACACTGGTTAGTGACTAGATGATAGCAAGGAAAATATCATCAAATTGCAGATACAAAAAATCCAACAATCTAATATTGCTGGATTTTTTGTTTGCCTGTTGCGCTAGCGTTAGGCCGTTATCTATTTTCGACTCGCTTAGAAGCGGTAGTCTACTGATAGATATAGTTGCTGGCTGTCATTCAAAGAGGCGCTCTCTGTAACGTTTGTTCCGACAGCACCTTCCATTGGAGGGGTGATAGTCATAGATGTCGATGCATCATAATCTTGCTTGAGGTAACGGTAACCAATTTCAGTACTTAGTTTGTCGTTAATTTTGTACATAATACCGGTTTGACCACCCCAAACGAAATTGTTGCTAGAGCTTACTGCAGCAGTCTCAGGGCTTACGTGATTCACGCCCGCTGTAGCACCAATAAACCAGTTCACTTTATTGCTATCACCAAGAGCAACAAGGTAGTCGTAAGACATTAATAGGCTTTGTTGCTTAGAAAAATCATCTGAGTTGTAAGAGTAAGTACCGTATACACGGTTGTTGTCATTTAAGTAAACACCGGCTCTTAGCTCATAAACTGCGTTGTTTTCAGTAGAAGACCAGTTATCAGTTTGGCTATTGAACCCTGGGTCAACAGTTGCTTCAGTTGTCGTTGAGCCTTTGTATGAGTTCTGCTGTGCGCCGACGCCGCCGCCGATAAACCAGTCTGCTGCCATTGTTGGTGCCGAAATTACTGTTGCCATTACTGACGCTAAGATAAGTGATTTAGTTTTCATGTTTGTGCTCCCACACTAAGAAATAGTTTGATTGTGCTAGTTGCCAATCGGGTGTTTCGTTTTGTTGGAGCCATAGTAGGGGAGAGTTGCTGAATGATAACTGAATGATATTAACGATCTCTGAACTTTCCACTTTAGCTATAAGTAACAGAATGCTATACCGTTAATCTTTTGATAAATAAGGATTAAATTGTTTGTCTTTATTTGTAGTAATGAACGTGTGTGTCGCCAAATGGCAACTTTTTTTAAGTTCTCTTAAAGGCTGTTAGGGTTACGTTCAGCTTGATGAGCAAGAAAACGAGTATTTTTATTCGCTAAAAATACTTATTGGTAAGCGATAAGTTCAGTTCTAATATTCATAGAATAGATTAAGCTTAGAGTATTAACTCTATTTGTCTCATTCTAAGTTTAACTTCAGCATCACTTCAGCTTAGCGAGTAATAATTACCCATTGCTAATGGATTGTTTGGTTTAAGTTCAACCCGTTTGACCTTCATTTAAACATCATTTACCTCATTATTTCTTTATAGGCTTAATCTAGACATGCTTAATTTTTTAAAAATTATGGCGGTATCGTCGATGCTGCTTTGTATGACATCTGCGATTGCTATTGAGCGGGAGCCTCATCAAGAGCGCTATGACCGCACTTTTCCTATTTGGGCACAAGAAGCGATAGATCTAGGTCATGAGCTGCCCAAACCATACGGCTTTACTTTCAACTACATGAGTATGGAACAACCGCTAGTCGTCGACTCAGTGGCATTTTCTGGCCTTGGAGGCCTAGATGACATGCTTAGTATCACTGGCAGCGAGGCGATGCAGGACTCTGAAACCATTACATTTCGAGCCGATGCTTGGGTGCTGCCGTTCTTAAATCTTTATGGCCTTATTGGACACACAAAAGGCAGTAGCGTCGCCAATGTGCAGTTAGAAGCTGACTGGTCAACTATTTTGCCGCCGGCTGCCTGCTTGGTTGCTCCGTGCAATGGCAGCAGCGATCCTTTTGACTTTGAACTCAATTTCAAAGGTACCACCTACGGTGTTGGTGGCACATTAGTGGGTGGTATTGGCAATTGGTTTGCACTTCTCGATGTTAATTACACTAATACAGATCTCGATATTTTAGACGGTGAGATCAGCAGCATTGTTGTTTCTCCTCGAGTGGGTTATCGCACTAGCTATGAGCAGCACGATATTCAAGTCTGGGTTGGGGCCATGTACCAAAACGTCGAGCAAACCTTTAGTGGCTATTTGCGCGATATTGGCATTCCACTAGGCAATGCCAAGTTCGAAGTAAACCAGCATCTTGAAGATAAATGGAATGGCTTATTGGGCGGTCAAGTGGGCCTAACTAATAACATCGATCTGTTAATGGAATTAGGTTTTGGTACCCGAACCAGCTTTATGATGGGATTAGGCTACCGCTTCTAGTTAAATGATTGGGGGAGTTATGCGGACTGTAAACCTATTACTTGCTGTGCTGTTGCTCAGTGGTTGCTCAATCGTAGAGCAGGTTGACTCAGCTGAAAAGTCTGCGCTACTAGAGGCGGGTTTTGTTCAGCAAAAAATGGATCTCGCTGAGGGTGGCATGCTTAACTATTGGCAGGCTGGACAGGGTAAAACGATCTTACTGATCCATGGTTTTGGTGGCAGCGCAGTGACGAGCTGGCAACAAGTGATGTTGGAGCTGAGCCAGAACTACCAAGTAATAGCACCTGATCTTGCTTGGTTTGGTGACTCGGTTAGTCAGGCTAAACCCAGCTTAGCTGTACAATCAAAAGCAATGACCCAGCTTATCGATAAGCTGGAACTTGATGAGGTTAATGTCGTTGGCATCTCTTATGGTGGCTTTGTCACTTTTGATTTAATGATTCACGAGCCAAGAGTAGACAAAGCGGTGCTGTTGGCAAGCCCTGGTGTGTTATTTTCAAATGCCGATTTGGCAGCAATGAATCAGCGTTTTGAGACCGCTGATGCAAGCGATATATTTGTGCCGCAGACTCCAAAGCAGATGCGCCGCTTATTAGAAGCAACATTTATTGACTTCCCTTGGTACCCGAGCTTTATCGACAGTGCAATCTTCGAGCGTTATTTTGCTAATCATCTTGATGAAAAGCGCCAGCTTATCGGTGGCTTAACTGAAGATAGAGATCGTATTGCGAGCAATATCAATGTCGATGCATTGCCCGATAGCATGCTTATTTGGGGAGAGAATGATTTAGTTTTTCCATTAGCATCGGGTATTCAACTGGCTGATTATCTCAATTCGCCGATAGTGGTTATTCCCGAAGCCGCCCACGGGCTGAGTAATGATCATCCGGATATTATCAGCCGCGCGATTAAGGCATTCATCCAATGATGCCTATTCAGATTAATCAGCAGCTCATCACGATTCTTTCGGGGCTATTATTATTGGCTGGATGCAGCAGTGCTGACTGGCAGGTGCGGGCGCTACCAAGTGAAACTGCAGTTGCTGCCGCACTCGATAACGAGCCCGATCCATTGCTGTTGGGTGATATTGTGCTGCAAGATTTACCACTGGTGCGGATGCCGGAAGATGTTCGCCCTTGCTGCGCGTTTGGCAATGCTCAAAAGGTACAAGTGGCGTCAATATCAGTGCCATTCTTTCGCTATGCCAATACCTTAGCAATCGACAGTGTTGGGCCACATGCTTTTGAGGCGGGCACATTTAGCTATCAGAAAGATGCGCCTAATGGCAGTCGTGGCGGTGAAAACAACGGCCAGATCTATACCCTGCGTGGCGGCTTTATCGATTTAGCCCATGTACGTGATACCGCCGACAATGCCATTGCACTGTTTTATCGTATTTATCCTAAGTTGGGCGTGGCGCAAACCATTACATTGCCTGATGAGATAGGCCCGCGCAGCATAGAGCTCGCTGCGTTTGATACTCAAGGTTTAACTGCCGCTCAGCGTTGGGAACTGGCCGCTACCATTGCCGTCAGGCAGGCTTATTTTATGGCAGAAGCACATGAAATAGCCCAGTGGCACGGTTTCCGTAGCTGGGCACCTTGGTCTGAGGCGGTATCAGCTTATTCGCCAGAAGATCTCTATTCCAACATGCTGGGCGCCAAAATCGCACTGGCCTTGCTAAACAATAATCTGGCGATGAATAAACAGCTGTATAACCAGCATATGACCCAATGGCTCAGCGCGACGCTCAACTGGTTAGAGCCGGTAACGATAGCGCAAACTAATGCCATGTTTGATGTTATTGATGGTGTGTGGTGGGACTCCACGCAGCCGCTGCCGAATAAGTTTATGCTGCTTAAGCGTCACTATGAGTTAGGGGATAAGCAATCTCCCTTTTTAGTACCTGAGGCGCTGGCAAGATCACATGCTCAATGGACTGAGGTTAGCAAACTCTATCAGGCTGATATTCAACCACACCACTTAGCGCTGACTAACACAATATATGGTATCGATATCGATGCTATCGCGCAGCAAACACTGTGGGTGGCCGATAAGTTTCAAGCCAGCTTTGGGCATATTCCTGAGTCGCTATGGCGCAATGGATTTAGTCACCAGCATTTCTATCGCATCAGTGAATACAACCAAATTCAAGACAACATTGAGCTACTTGAGCATATACAGCAAAAAGCACCGCATCTAAGTGGATTAGAGGTGCAGCCATGAGAGTCGTTTTTGGTGCTAAAACCGTAGGGATCTGTTGCGGGATAGTTTTAGCGTTAAATGTGGCAATCGCCAGTGAGCATGTTGCTGCTCCTGAGCAGCACACTGAAGCTGAATCACAAGGTTGGCTGGAAGATTTTTTGGCGACGCTTGGTGCCGATGGTGAGTTTGACTCTGACAAGCTTATTGATTTTAGTTATTTGCCGGGGCCTTTTTATAACCCTGAGATGGATTTGGGGGTGGGGATCTCTGCGGTTGGTTTATACCAATATGATCCCGATGATGAGGTTAGCCAGCTATCCTCTTTAGTCATCAATGGCTTGGCATCCACTAATGGCGCTTTAGGTGTCGCGATAGCCAATAAGACCTTTATTAACCAAGACCGTCAGCGCTTTTATCTCAATGCCGAGTTTTTTGACGCACCGGATGTGTTTTATGGTGTCGGTTACGATAATAACCATGCTGATGTTAATCGAGTTGAGTTTAACCAGCGGATAATGTCGGTCAATCCTATGCTGCTGCAGCGCATGAGTCCAAGCAGTTTTGTAGGCATCGGCTTTGACTTTAGCTACGCCAGCGCAGATAGCATTAACCCTTTAGATTCAAGTGTCGAGACCGAGATATTGCAAGATAGCTCGCGCAGTGTCGGTGTGAACTTACTACTGAATCACGACAGTCGAGATAATGTGCTGAATCCACAATCGGGGCGGATTTTGGAGATCGATGCGGCTTTTTATCGGCAGTATCTGGGCAGTAAAACTGATTTTGATGTTTATAATGCACTATATAGCGAATACATGAAAAGTGGCCATGGTGAAGATATATTAGCTTGGCAAGTTCGTGGTCGTTTTACCTCTGGTGATGTCCCTTGGGATCAACTTTCAAAGGCTGGTGGCGGCGACTTACTACGTGGTTATACATCGGGGCGTTACCGAGATAAACAGATGTTGATGACCCAAGTGGAGTATCGGCTCAACCTTCCGGGTCGTCATGGAATTGTTTTTTGGGGCGGTGTAGGTGCTATTGCAGATGATATCAGTGAGTTTAGCTCTGATAAATTACTGCCAAATGGCGGTGTTGGTTATCGTTTTGAAGTTAAACCTAGGGTCAATTTAAGGCTTGATATGGCGTGGGGCGATGGCGACACAGGTTTTTACTTTAACGTCAATGAGGCGTTTTAGTTACGCTTACGGGCGTAAAAAAGGGCTCTTATGAGCCCTTTTAATATTGTCGGTTTAACAGTGCTAACGATTACTTAAAGACTTTTTCGTTTGTGCCGTATGGGCCCAAGTTAAGGTCACGTTTGCGGATCTCATCGACGCGATCAAAAGCTTCTTCAGCTACGCGTAGGTTTTTAACATCTTTACGCCAGTAGTACTTGAAACCATCGAAATGAGCGTTGTTTGGATACCAGTACATTACCCCCAATCCTTTATCAGACATGATTGGTGTATTGTGGATAGTCGCGCCAGGAATGTAGAAGTATTGTCCAAGCGCTAGCTTTTGGAACTTGTTGTCAGCAAGGGTTTGCCCTTCACCATTGACTACGTAGTAACACTCAGGCTGACCATGGAAGTGCGGTGCATGATCTGATTTACCGCCATCTGTAATGCCGATAACCGTAGGGCTATCAGAAAGCTCTTTCCAGATGTAGCCTACAGGTGATTTAGACTTATCACAGTCTTTAACTTCTAATACATTACCGTCATCATCGAGTGTTTTACAGAAGCGTTGATCGGCAGCGATACTGCTGTTTGATTTTATGCTGTTAAAATCAATCTTGCCCGCTTCCCAATCTGCAATATACGCTTCAACTTCTGGGTTGCTACACTGCACTGGCATAGTGTCTTGTGGTGAATATGGTGTGCTGTCGTATGGCACTGGCGTCATCTGCTGGTATGGTAGTTGTGCATGGTCACATTGCGGTCCTGCTGCCATGGCAACAGTTGAAGTCATTGCGGCAATGCCGAAGATCATTTTTAGTTTCATCATTCCTATCCTATTTTGCTGGTGCAGCTTTCGCTGCGATATTTTGCTCGTTTTAACGGGCTTGCACTAACAATAAAGCGATCATCAAGGCGTAAGTTTGAAATGGATCACGCCGCGTTTTGCTTAACAAACTTATTCGTGAGCAGGGTCGCGAATATTCTTTTCTTTAATGATGGTTAAAGGTGAAACTGCAAGCTTAACTGGGCGTAATTAGATGAACCTTGAGGTGCGGGTTGCTGTGAATACACAGACAACTGGTCATCTATTTGGTAGCGTCCCAACTCAAACCCTAGCGCTAATACTGGGCTTAGATTAGTAAAAATGTTGGCGCCAATGTGGAAGCGATCCGTTTGCTCTACTTTGGTGAACGTGCGGCCATAAAACAGGCTTGAGCGGGTGCGGTCGGTCCAAAAGTGACGGTAAGTAAACATGGCGGAAGTGGTTGTTTCAATTTCCCCATTTACAATATCCCGCGCGGCATCAGTACCAACGTAACGGCCTAAATTGCCGTAGTGCAATTGCAGCCGTAAG
The DNA here is from genome assembly GCF_041468565.1 of Shewanella sp. 10N.286.54.B9. Lineage (NCBI taxonomy): Bacteria > Pseudomonadati > Pseudomonadota > Gammaproteobacteria > Alteromonadales > Shewanellaceae > Shewanella > Shewanella sp. 10N.286.54.B9. Next base: position 16,457 of record NZ_JBFRIY010000004.1, on the reverse strand, counting down.
TCGTCTCTGCCAAAGGTGTGTAACTTGGCGGCGACCGAAACACCAGCGCCAAATTGGGCGCTATCCTCCGGGTCTAAATAACGTAATAAGCTAGACACTGAGACATTGCCCCAGTCACCTTGCTGGTCATAGCGGACAACGGCGTCGGGGACGTAGTCGTTGCTGGTGTCTATCCACTGCTTTTGTAAATCTGAACTTTGTTCGGTAGTGCCATAGGTGTAGGGGTTTTCTAACGCAAACTGCCAATGACCAGTTTGATAGCGTACGAGTGCTTGACGGACCATTGCTTGGCCGACGAGTGGCCCGCCAAGATCGGCGGTTTCTGCAAAGGCGCTGGTGTTGACCATGGTCGACCAAGTTTGCCCAGCAGTGACGCCTCGATATTCGATAAATGCATGGCGAAGGCGTGGGCTGTAAGAGTTAGAAATCACCGCGTTACCTTGGGTTGAACCTACAAAGTCGATTTCTGCAAAACCACTGACTTCACCCTGTTTTGCGCTAAAGTTAAAGCGGCTTTCAGCGGCGCTGAACTGGCTACGCTTAGCCGATTCTGTCACGCTTCCTCCACCTGTCCAGCTATCCTGAAAGGCAATGTTACCGTCAACATAGCGAGCGTTGGCCTTTAAAAAGCCGCCAAAGTGATACTCAGTGGCTAACACTGGCGTAGATAGAAGCGCTGCAACGCAGAAGTACAGGGGCAATTTCACTATTGTTTTCATGGTTTTTTCTTGTTGAAATGGGCGATTCTGGCTGTATTGGAATCGACTTGTAGGGGTTACAACTGTGGTAGGTGAACCGTCAAGATTTGCTGTCGCTCGGTGCTTAACAGAGCTGGTGGTAGACGGGGAAGTGGGAGCAACTTCCTCGCCTACGCTTTAGTCGACTATTTCTTTATCCTTTAGAAATAGTAACCAAAGTTGATGTTTACGCGTTTGTCCCAATCATCACCCATCTCTGGTAGGCCAACGTGATCGTTATTGGCTGTTGAGAAAGTCATGTTTTTACCCATAACAAAATCGAGCATGGTGTAAGTTGGGCCTGCTGAAATAGCACAACCGGTCACGTTTTGCATGCTGTTGTCGTAATCATCGTCATCAACATCTGGTGTCATTAAACCAAAATCGTTGTAGCACTTAACGCTACCCCAATCAGTGTTAAAGGTTTTTGCTAAGTTAACGCTATAAGCTTGACCTTTAGAGGCGATTTCATACTGCCAGCTAACAACCGATACACCGATTTTGTTTGGATCTTCAGCATCAGCGGCGTCGTACTCATATTGCATCGCTTGTAGTTGCAAGTTCCAACCTTTGTAGCTGCTGTCTAAGTGCAGTGCTACCGCATAACGGTCGCCGTTGTTACCGGTTTTGCTGTTATAGATCTGGCCGTACTGTACTGAACCACCGAAGGTTGTTTCACCACCTTCATGTTCTGCAGTATAGGTTTGGCGTACGTTGAATTGGTTAGTCTCTTCGTTGTTGTACTCAGTACCATTAATGGTGCCAGTGTACAGATCGGTAGAGTAACGCTTGTTCTCTGTTGGTCCATATTCAGCATTCTTGTAGAAAGCTAAATCTGTGTGCCAGCCATTTTTCTCATAGATGGCTTTTACACCTACATCGTGGTCATCTTCAAAACCTAGGTAGTAAGGCAGACCAAACCACCAGCTGTTGGAGATAAAGTCGCGGTTACCAAAAGGCACCTTGTTAATACCAAACTGTAGCTGCCAATCTGGGTCAATATCGTAGAAGCCATAACCATACTTAATATAGTTAGTGCTTGAGGTGAAACGGTATTCTGCCGCTAATCCCCAATCGCCTTTCTTGCCGTCAAACTTAATCGCCGCCATATCAAAGGTGAGATCGCCACCTTTATCTTTTGAGGCTTCATCGTAGTCTTTGTAACCGTAGTTAACGCGCACAGCGCCACCTACGTTAATACCATCTTCCTGCTCGTCGGCATAGGCCGCTGAATTTGAAAGTGTGATTGCTGTAGCCACCATCGACAACATAAACTTAGTGGTTTTTTTCATCATCATTCCCCTATCTATTTTTAGATTTTTTGTATTTCAATTTGTGGCATTACATCTCTTCAAACCAAGTACGGTGACACTCTGCGCAAACTGGTGCCTTTTTCTCGTGCTCGCCATGACATGCCAGGCAACTAGCGCCTTGGTTGTAATGCAGTGACTTGTGTGGATCTGCTTCTGGAATTGCAAGTTTGCTCTGATCAACCTCAATACTGTTGATATCGCCGTGGCACTCAACGCATGCCGCATCGGTAGCGTTTTTCTTACCTGAACCTTGATGGCAAGACTGGCAGCCATCTTGATAAATAATTTCGTGATTAACTCGGCCTTTAGTGCTGCCTTTCATTTTGACCAGTTCACCGGCCACAGCGCCGCCAGAGATAGCGATTGATAGCAGAGCGGTTAGCAATAATTTGTTCATTAGACGGCTCCCTGTAGATCAGCTTTGATGGTTTCAGCAACAACAATTCCCATTGCGAGGCACTCTAGGCATGAGGTTGAACTCAGGCGTGCCTCACCATGAATACCGCCAGTGACTTCGCCAATGGCATAGAGGTTTTTAATCGGTTTCATTGAGCGACCATCTACCACACGAGCGCCAAGATCGGTTTTTAAGCCGCCCATGCAGTAGTGCACTTTTGGCCAAATACGTGAAACGACAAACGGGCCTTGTAGTTCTTCTGCAGTGTCCATCTTGCGGCCAAATAGCGGATCTTTACGTGCGGCAACGTGGGTGTTGTATTCACTGATGCTGCGTTTGAGTTCGGTTGCTGGAATATCGAATTTGGCAGCGATATCGTCGAGCGAGTCGAGTTTCCAAGCCATCTTGTCGCGGATTGCACGCACGACTCGATCATCTTTGGCGTAGTTGTTGTAGTTAAACAGTACAATTGGGTAGGCAGGACTGCCGTCTTGATAGCGGTTTTTCATTATCGCTTCAGAGCAGGTTTTACGATCGGCACGCTCATCCATAAAGCGTTTACCGTTCAATACGCTAATCGAAGCACCTTGATGCCAACCGATTGATAACAAAGCATTAGACCAGCCAAAGCCACCCTCGTCAGGCGAGCCCCAATGGCCAGTTTGAATCAGGTTCATGTGTACTGGCAGTGCACCATGAGCCATCGCGGTTAAGGTCACTTCACCGGTCGCGCCTAAAGCATTGGTACAGTCCAATGTTGGATCAAGTGATGGATCAACCGCTTCGCGCAGCGCCATATTACGGGCAAAGCCGCCATTAGCTAAAATGACCGCTTTATTAGCTTTAATGAAAATATTGCTGCCGGTCTTTAGATCGGGAAAACGGTAGTTTTTACGTGCTTTTACGCCGATGATCTGCTGACCGTCCATGATGAAGTCTTCGATGTAATGCTGCAGACGATATTCAACGCCCTCTTTTACACCTGCTTCATAAAGTTTGGTGGTGATATCGCCACCTGTGCCGTGTTGAGTACGGATAGCACGCGCTTTGTTATGGCCACCAACTTGAATGTTGAAGTCTTTTTTGAATTTAACGCCCGTGTCGATACAGAGCTCATAAGCATCTAATGCGCGATTGGCTATTTGACGCAGCGCCGCTTCATTTTGCATACCACGACCAGAAATAATCTGATCGTTAACCAGCTCTTCTGGTGAATCGTCATTAACGCCTTGCGCCAGTTGTACTGGATTTTTAGGAATCGCTAACCAACCGCCATTAATTGCCGAGTTGCCACCAATCACCTGCATTTTTTCTAACACTAATACCGAACCAAGCCCTTGGCGTTTGGCATTTAACGCTGCAGATAATCCAGCGAAGCCTGAGCCGACGACTAAGGTATCGACAGTTTCTGTCCAGTTAATTTCGCCACATGTGTTTGCTTGAACCGTACCGGGTAATGTTGCAGCTACGGTGCCAACTGCGGCACCCGCGGTTAATTTCAAAAAGTTTCTTCTGCCTTGCATTCTTAAATCCTCTGAATCGGAATGAGGTAACGATAAACGCAAGTTCGGCTGCTAAAGGTGAACTAAGTCACGCGATTTTTTCAGCGACAAATTTATTCGTGAGGCCGATCTCGAAGATCTTTTCTCTAAGTAAAATTGGTTAGCGAGTTAAGGCGAAAAATGTGACAGGATTTTATACTGAGTTAATAGTTTGAGTTGGAATGTTTGTTTGAAGTAACTCACAAAGGTTAGCAATAAAGCAGTTTTAGCGTGATGTTAATCTCGATTAGCGATGCCTCAACTAAACCAACAATTATTAACAGCGCATAATTAGCGCAAATTAATAATAAGGCTTAATGATGAAATGCCCGACTGAAGCACTACCCATGATGCGTTGTAATCAAATACTCGATGCTGCGGAGCTGCTAATAGAGTCACAAGGAATAGTGTCATTTAAGTTTTCTCAACTTGCGAAAGAGGTTGGCTGTTCTACAGGTACCTTGTACAAATTCTTTGAGCGTAAAGAGGATGTATTGGTGTGCTTGTTTCTTCGAGGTGCAACCTCTAATCATCTGCCTATTTTTGTCAGTAAGAATCCTGAACTCACCGCTCAGGAAAAGACATTGCTGCCGGTGTTATTTACCTTCGAAACCATTAAGCGCAGTAAAAGCTTTTTTACGTTACGTTCGGTGTCAGTCAACACCATGGTATGGCAGTTGGCGAGTGATGAAAAAATTGCCAAATTTAAGCAACGTATCAATGGTTTTTGGAATTGGTTTACCCAATCACTTAATGAAGCCGTGGAGCGAGGAGAGCTCGAAGCGACCCCTTTGCAGGTTAAGGAACTGGTTCAAGGTATCGCATTCTACCTAACAGGCTCTTTGACTCAATTCGAGAGTCAGCTTATTGCTCCTGAGTATTTAGGCAATCGCCGTGAAACCTGTTACCGCCATTTAGCGCGACTAATGGGGCAGTACAAATGGAACAAACCTTTAACTCCTGAACTGTTTGAATCATTAGAGCAAAGAAGTTCAGACTTTTTTGATAAGCATTATCGCGACCATATGACCTGCGCTGCTTGTAGTGCCTTATGTGCTGCTAACAATGATGTCAACTCTAGCTGTTCTCGTTTAGAGGCTATTGCTCGTTAGGCAAAAAAAGGCCCTCAATCTAGAGGGCTGGATCGAAATTAGATGGTGTCGACTAGTGATGTATAGAGGTGTTGCTGTCGATCCTAAAATTGAAGCTCATAGTCATTGTATATATTGGGAGCAATGACCATGAGCCGCAGGGGAACTGCATGACTAGAAATAGTAACCAAAGTTGATGTTTACTCGCTTATCCCAATCATCGCCCATTTCTGGCAAGCCAACGTGATCGTTGTTAGCCGTTGAGAAAGTCATGTTCTTACCCATGATAAAGTCGATCATAGTGTAAGTTGGGCCAGCGGCAATGGCACAACCAGTGACGTTTTGCATGCTGTTGTCGTAATCATCGTCATCAACATCAGGCGTCATTAAGCCAAAATCGTTGTAGCACTTAACGCTTCCCCAATCGGTATTAAACGTTTTAGCGATATTAGCGCTGTAAGACTGGCCTTTAGAGGCAATTTCATACTGCCAGCTAACCACTGATACGCCGATTTTATTTGGATCGTCAGCATCAGCAGCATCGTACTCATACTGCATCGCTTGTAGCTGCAGATTCCAGCCGTTAAAGCTTGAATCTAAGTGCAGAGCGACGGCATAACGATCGCCATTGTTGCCTGTTTTACTGTTGTAGATCTGGCCAAATTGCGCTGAGCCACCCAAGGTTGTTGAACCACCATTGTGCTCGATGGTATAAGTTTGGCGGACATTAATTTGGTTGGTTTCTTCGTTGTTGTACTCTGTACCATTGATGGTGCCAGTGTACAGATCGGTCGCATAACGCTTGTTTTCTGTTGGACCGTATTCAGCATTCTTGTAGAAAGCCAAATCTGTATGCCAGCCATTTTTTTCAAAAATAGCTTTAACACCTACATCATGGTCATCTTCAAACCCTAAGTAGTAGGGAATACCAAACCAGAAGCTGTTGGAGATAAATTCAGGATTACCAAAGGGGACCTTGTTGATACCAAATTGTAGCTGCCACTCAGGATCGATATCGTAAATGCCGTAGCCATACTTGATATAGTTAGTGTCAGAGGTAAAGCGGTATTCGGCCGCTAAGCCCCAATCACCTTTTTTGCCGTTAAACTTAATCGCCGCCATGTCAAAGGTAAGATCGCCACCTTTATCTTTTGACGCTTCACTGTAATCTTTATAACCGTAGTTGACCCTGACCGCACCGCCTACATTAATGCCATCTTCTTGCTGCTCTGCAAATGCAGTTGAGCTAGAAAGTGCGATTGCTGCCGCGACCAACGACAGTACAAATCTATTGCTCTTGTTCATCATCATTCCTTGCTTTTCTTATCGGCTAGCTGTTTAGTGAGCGTGATCTTGCTCTTCGGCAGTATTGATCTTCACTGGATAAGGGATCGTTTCTATGCCACTCAAGTGATAACCTGTTTTAGCAAATCCTGCCTGAGCACTTTTTACGTTCAAAATGCCAGTCACATACATAGGCTGCTCGAGATCGGGTATTGCGATAGGGACATCAAAAGAAACATGGATCAATTGATTAGGCGGTGATGGTGGCTTGTGGAAACAAGCACCTTGCTGAGGTGTTAATAGAAAGTTCTTTACGTAACCACTATTTTTACCATCAAGCGGTACGATAAAACCGGGAATTACCACCTTCTTGCCATCAAGGGCTAAGTTGACGTTGGTCTCAACTGGCATATCTGCCGCTCCAGGAGCCAAGTTGTGCCATAGAATTGATACCGGCTCTTCTGCGATAACAGACGAGCTAAACAGTAAACTAAATGCCAGGATAAGATTTTTCATATTTTATAATGGGGCCAATTAAACTTGGCCCCATACTCTTGTTGGAGTTTAAGTCGGACTACTTGGCTTTTTGAACAACATCCCAGCCGTAACCACCATTACCTGAGCGCACAAGCTTAGAGTTGGTGTATGGGATAAAGTCGAACATTAGCTGCTCACCTGGACCTACATCTTGTGGCCACTGGTACTTAAAGGTTGAGAACTTACCGTCAAGTGGGAACCAGTACATGTAGATCAGATCTTGATCATCATAGGTGTTTGGTGTGTAGTGCATTGCTTTACTTGGGATCTCAATGTAGTCACCAGGTCCAAATGGTTGCATGCGCTCTTGAGCCCACGTTAGACCTTGACCACTTAGACCGTAGTAACATTCCATTTCACGATGGTAGTGAGGTGCAGCCGTACCTGGTGCAACTCGCACTAAACCAATTACTGTTGGCTCATCGTTTAGCTCTTTCCAACACATGCCAACTTCAGTAGCGCCAGCGCCGCCTTCAGGACAAGGGATAAGATTGCTTGGGTCATCAACACGCCAAGTTAACCAGCCAGATTCGTTAGCACCAGTGCCGCCGTGATCGTTTGACATGATAGAGTTGATGTCTTTTTTGCCAGACTTCAATTCTTCAAGGTACTTCATCGCTTGCTCTTGCTTACACACCATTGGCATGACTTTGGTCGGTGCATTAATGGTCGACAAGGTTGGCTTTTCATTGTGCCAAGGCTTATCTGCTGGCTTATCACCGGCTACAGCACAACCTGTAACAAGAATGGCTGACATCGCGAGTAGTTTTTTCATCATCATCTTCCTTATATATATGTAGTTTTATGTTTATTGCTTAAATTTAGGGAAATCAAAGTTGTGGCAATCCATGCAAATGGCTTGCTTAGGTGTATGCTCACCATGACACTCCATACACGGCGCTTCTTGACCGTAATGCATGCTGTCATGAGGGTTCTGTCTTGCTTCATGACCTTCACGTTTTGTTTGTTCTGCCAGTTCGCTCATATCGTGGCATTGCAAACAAGAATCGTCCGATGGGAAAGCTTTCATTCCCTGGTCATGACAGGTTTTACAACCTGAGTCGTAAACCATTTCGTGGTAGTCGCGTTGGTCACGAGCTTGTGCTGAAACGGCAATGCAACCACCAAGAATGAGTGCAAGTAATGTGTTAACTGTCTTCATGGTAATTTTCCTTATGCCTTCATCATTGAACGAGCAGCAGTTACGCCAAATGCCATACACTCAGGTGTTGAACAGCCACCAAGTCGGCTCACGCCATGCACACCACCGGAAACTTCGCCTGCGGCATAAAGCCCTGGAATGCTTTGTCCTGTTTTCGCGGCAATCACTTCTGCTTTGGCATTAATTTGGATACCGCCTTGGCAGTAATGCACTTTTGGCCATAAGCGTTGCACGATGAATGGTGCAGTCAGGTAGATACCAGTGCTCATGTTCATACGTTTACCAAACTGCGGATCGTCGCCAGATTTAACGTATGAGTTCCAGTCATCAATTTGCTTTTTAAGCGCTTTCTTAGGCAGATCAAAGTGCTTAGCAATCGCATCGACACTGTCAAACTCCCAAGCAACGTTGTATTTCAAAACATTGGCCATAGATGGGTCTTTCATCGCTTCATGCTTAGGTGCGATGAGAAGGGCTGGGTTAGGATTACCGTCTTTATCGCGGCGCTGTACTTCTAAGTCGGCACGGGTTTTACGGTCAGCGGTTTCATTCATGAAGCGCTGGCCAGTATTACGGTCGATAGCAATAGAATGAGGGAAGTTATACAGTGAGAAACCTGCGCCGTAACCAAAGCCGCCTTCGTCGGGAGATGCCCATGGACCTGACTGAATAAAGCTCAAATGCACAGGCATAGCGCCTTCTGCCAGCATGGCGATAAGGCCATCACCGGTGGCACCACGTGCGTTGGTACAACCCACTTCATTACCTAAATTTGGGTCTAGTGCTTGGCGGAAGCTGACATTGGCACCAAAGCCGCCAGTTGCAATCAACACACCTTTCTCTGCTTTTACATTGATTAACTCACCAGAATTTTCATGACCGAAGTGGTAGCCGCGTCTAACTTGGATGCCCAGTACAGTGCCGTCTTTGGCTGTGATTAAATGTTCAAACTTATGGCGGATTTTGGTTTTAACACCGTAGCTGCGTGCGGTTTTTAGCATTGGGCGGATAAAGCCTGCGCCGCTGCGTTCAACCACTTGGTGGCTGCGTGTGGCGCTGGTTCCGCCAGTATTGATGATGTGATCACGGTAAACACAGCCACAATCTTTAGTGAGCTGGTAGATGTACGGACCTAGCTCGGCGCTGTGTTTAAGCAGTTCTTCACTTGCATAACCGCGACCTGATTTGAGTTGGTCTTGCACCATCAGTTCGGCGCTATCTTCAATGCCGAGTTGTTTTTGTAGGTCTGTATTGGCAAAACAAGCTTGGCCAGCATTGAGGGTACTGTTGCCGCCATATACGCCTAATTTTTCAAAAATGACGATATCTTTGGCGCCTAATTTACCTGCTTCAACAGCAGCAGCTAAACCAGCAAAACCAGAACCCACGATAACGATTTCATGTTTTTCATCCCATTCAACATCAGATGAATTAGCGCTTACTGCTAATGGTGAAAGTGCGCCAACGGCAGCAGCTCCAGCTCCAAATTTTAAAAACGAACGTCTTGTTTGCATATTGTTATCTCCAATTAACTTGGGGTTACAATATGCTTCTGCTTGCGATTCAATTATGCGCTAAATCACACTTTGTATCGGGTAAGAAAGTTTTTTGTGGTGCTGTTCAAGAAAATGTTTCTTTTATGTATCTAAATAGCATTAAGGCAATAAAATGAAGTAAGTTTTATATTTAGTTAGGTATAAAAATGCAATGTCCAAATAGCCATGCAGATGCAATTCGTTGTAATCAATTGTTAGATGTTGCTGAGGAACTTATTGATAATCAAGGTGTTGTATCTTTTAGGTTTGCGCAGATAGCAAAGGGTGCTGGCTGTTCAACTAATACCCTCTATAAATATTTTGAGTCCAAAGAAGATGTGTTGGTTTGTCTTTTTTTACGTAATACAACATCGAGCCAAATACCCATTTTTATAAAAGAAAATCCAGACTTAACTATTAATGAACGTTCTGTTGTTGCGGTTTTATTTACTTTCGAAGTTGTGAAAAGAAGCCCAATATTTAATATTTTGCGAGTCGTATCAATAAATAGTATGTTCTGGCAGTTAGCCAGCTCAGACAAAATAGAAATATTAAGAAATAGAGTTAATCTATTTTGGAGTCGAATTAAGCGGCCATTAGAAGATGCTGTTATCAGTGGCGATTTACACGCAACAAGTGCAGATATCAGAGATTTGAGCCAAGCGCTGTATTTCTTTCTAGCGGGGGCGACCTCTTCCTTTGAGAGCAAGTTGATGGATGAGCAGTATTTTACTAGCGAAGATATATTAGCCTATCGCCACATCAGCCGTTTAATGAATCATTATCAGTGGCGTAAGCCTATTACCCAAGAAATGATGCAAAATTTGAGTCACAGAATAAGTGACTTTCTGGATAGAGGGCAGGGCAAAATTCGAACTTGTGATACTTGCTTAGCCATTGGAAAGCTGAACGATTGTCGTCAGCCTGGGATATGAATAGGAATAAGCTGGCCGGGTCGTCAATTTCAATGAAATTTAGCTGTAGTTGAATTGCATTTTTGGACTGAAATTATTGATGCTAACCCGCGTTTCACTTGACTTTTTTGTGACCACTGCATAGGCTGCTCAGTCAGTATTCAAGGTGGTATGCAATGCAAATAAACTATAATTTAAAACCTGCGTCAGAGCGCCGTAAAGAGCAGTTCAAACCAACCACAAATGTTGGTTTTGGTAACCTCAGAACTGACCATATGTTTTTAATGGATTACCGTGATGGCCAATGGTGTGATCCTAGAGTCGTGCCTTATGGTCCATTTGAGGTCGCCCCCGGTGCAATTGCATTGCATTATGGCCAATCAGTGTTTGAAGGCGCTAAAGCCTTTCAGCATGAAGATGGCGAAATCTATACCTTCCGCATTGATAAAAATGCCGAGCGTTTAAACCGCTCAGCTGACATTATCTGTATTCCTGCAATCCCTGAAACGCTACAAATTGAAGCCATTAATGCGTTGATTGATGTCGACCGTTTGTGGTTCCCAATGCAAGAAGATGCTTGTCTTTATATCCGTCCGTTTGTATTTGCAACTGAAGATAGGCTTTCTGTCAGCCCAAGTGAGCAATACACATTCTGTGTGATGCTCAGCCCTAGTGGCCCTTATTATACCGATGGCTTTGATAAGGCGATTCGTTTGCTGATTAGTGAACGCTTTCACCGTGCTGTATCGGGTGGCACTGGCGCCTCAAAAGCGGCGGGTAACTATGCAGCGTCACTGAAAGCGGGTAAAGCGGCCGCTGAATATGGTGCAGCGCAAGTACTGTATTTAGATGCTAATAACAAGCAGATTGAGGAAGTGGGCGCGATGAACCATTTCCATGTGCTTAAAGATGGCAGCATTATCATTCCTAAATTTACCGACACTATTTTGAAGTCGATTACCTCGCAATCGATTCTCGATTTAGGTGAGTTACTAGGCTGTGAAGTTCGCCAAGAAACCGTGATGTTAGACCAATTTATTGCTGATATAGAATCTGGCGAAATTATCGAGGCGGGCGGTTTTGGTACTGCTGCAGTAGTATCACCAGTAGGCTCATATATCTTTGAAGATAATCGTGTGGTTACGGTAGGTGATGGCAATGTTGGCGAGCATACCAAGCGCATTTATAAAGTATTGACTGAGATCCAAAAAGGCCATATTGCGGGGCCTGATGGTTGGGTTAAATTGGTAGAGCGTCGAGTTTAATCTCTCCTTTTCGGCATAAAAAAAGCTCCTTAAAGGAGCTTTTTTTATGCTCTTAATAGCATTCTAAAAGCCAATGCTATAATCGAAAGCTGGTATTTATCCGCACTGCCTGCAGCGCACTATTTTGTGCGGTAGGGTAAAACTCTTGGCTAGATATTTCCGCCAAAGCAGCTTGCTCTAACAGCTCGCCAGTTACACTATTAATAATCACTAACTGGGTCATTTGACCCTGACTGTCGACTACAAATGATGCTTTATATTGACTGGTATTTTCTTTGGAATCATTGTGCAATTCTGCTGGTAGCGCCTTACGCCAATCAATTAGCTTATCTTTTGTCACCCAATATTTAGCGAAATCCTTACTCTCTAGTTGCAGAATTCTTGGGCTCTGTTGTTGAATGATGTTGCTTGAACAACCGGCCAACCAAAGAGGCAAAAATAAACATAGCAGAAAGGTATTTTTATGTGTGGGCCAAGTTATATGCATGGAACGTACCTTTTGATGCTTGTGTTGATTAAATGTAACTGTAGATGGCAATATATAGTCCAAAAGTATTAGTGTCTAGTTTTGTAACCCGTAATTTAAGACGGTTTTACTCCAGAGACGGTTGAATATCTTGGTTTAGATGGTTTGTTTGTTTAAGTGCTTGATATTAAGCGTTGTTATGTTTTGTTTTTTTTATTGTTTATGTGATCTTTAACGTGATTTGTATGGGGTTATGGCTGGGGATAAATTAACCGTTTTACATAAAAAAGGTGCACATGATGTGCACCTTAATTTAGGGATACTCAGTCCTAATAACTTATATGGTTGGCTTTTTTTCTTGGCTGGGCTCCGTTGGTGCACCATGTTTTATCATCAGCTGATGGATCTCTTCATCCTTTTCCAGCCAAAGTTGATTCAACCAGCGCTGGAACTCAACCCGGTAACTCGACTCTGAAAAATAGCGCTTATTGTCTACTTCTGGTACCGGCAATACCTTCACACGCACTACAATCTTCTTTAGACGGCCATGCATCACTTCGTACAAGGCATCTTTCTTAAACACTTCAGGGTAGAGCACTGTTACGTTAAGGACGTTGGTAAACTGTTCGCCCATTGCTGATAAGGCAAAGGCGATACCACCTGCTTTAGGGCGTAACAAGTAGCGGTAAGGTGAATCTTGACGTCGATGTTTCTCTTCAGTAAATCGGCTGCCTTCAACATAGTTAATGATTGAGGTCGGCATAAAGCGGAATTTTTCACAAGCTTTGCGGGTGCTCTCTAAATCTTTGCCTTTGAGTTTAGGGTTTTTCTTTAATTTAGCCGGACTGGTGCGGCTCATAAACGGCATATCAAGAGCCCAGCAACCTAAACCAAGAAAAGGGACGTACATAAGCTCGCGTTTTAAAAAGAACTTAAGCATAGGGATATGATTACGCAATACATAGGTTTGCGCTGCAATGTCAAAACCACTTAAATGATTGCTAATCAGTAGGTACCAGCTGTTTTTATCAAGATTATCTAGCCCTTCAATATCCCACTCGATATCCGCTAGTAAGTGAAGGATCCCGCCATTACAAGTAGCCCAAGCCCACATAAAACGATTCATCAAATGGGTTAATGCGTTGCGACCTGCGGTAAAAGGCACCACAAGTTTAATTATTCCACCAATAGAGATAAGTGAGGCCCATAAAACGGTGTTGATGATTAATAAAGTGGTGCTCATAAAATATAACAGTGAGCCGGGTAAAAAATTCAACATTGTACTTAAGCCTCTTTGCTGCTTGTATCTGCTTGTGCTAACTGGGTAAGCACTTGATCTTTTTGTTGCCAAATTTGGTTCAATTGATTTTGAAATTCAATTTTAAACTCACGATCTTTTATGTAATCGCCACGCAATGAGTCGCCGATTTCACTGACCTCTATATGCACTTTAATCTCATCGACTTGACCGCTAATAAACTCCCAGTAAGTCGGCACTTTTCCTGGATAGTAGATAGACACATTAACGAGCTTATGGATATGCTCACCCATTGCCGATAACGCAAAAGCCATACCGCCAGCCTTAGGTTTAAGTAAGTGAGTAAAGGGCGAGTTTTGTTTCTTATGTTTTCCTGGATGGAAACGTGTGCCCTCGACAAAGTTCATTACGCTGACAGGTTTATGCTTAAACTTGGCGCAGGCTTTGCGGGTGATCTCTATATCTTTACCGCGTAGTTTCGGGTTTTTACGCAGCTGAGCATTGCTATAGCGGCGCATAAATGGAAAATCGAGGGCCCACCAAGCTAAGCCTAAAACAGGCACAAAAATCAGTTGCTGTTTCAAGAAAAACTTCAGAAATGGAATCTTGCCGTTAAGCACTCGTTGTAAAATTAGAATGTCGACCCAAGACTGATGATTGGCTATTACCATGTACCATTCTTTGGTTGATAGTTGTGCATCACCTTGCACATCAATGGTCACTCGATGAAAAGCATCTTCAATAACGCCATTACAGCGGATCCAAGAACTGGCACAAAAATCAAGAAAATAGGTGCAAGCTGTACGCGTCAATTTGAGTGGGATTAGCTTAAAAATACTAACGATTAAAATGGGAGTGACCCAAAAAATAGTATTAATAAAGTAGCAGAAGAACGCTAAGCTTCCCTTAATGCGTGACACTATCGCGCCCATTAACAACCCCAAGATAAAAAACGGAGACCTATAGTACTCGTTGTCGGGGTTTGTCTCAATCTAGATGTTAATTTTTGCTGCTATAAGCAGCGAATAATGTGTTCTATCAGCCATACTTAGTACTGCTTCAAGCTGGCCAGAAGCCGATCTATGGCGCGATAACCCAGCGCTTGGGCAATTTGTGGGCGAGATACATCTTGTTGCTGTTGTAGATCGGCGATGGTGCGGGCTACTCGTTGCAGCCGATGGTAACTGCGCACTGATAAACCGAGTTTATTGACGCTCTCCTCTAGAAATAGCAGGTCCTCACTGCTAAATCTTGCCTCTTGCTTAAGCTGCTTGCCGGTCAATTCACTATTGAGCACACCTGAACGGGCCAATTGTAGCTCTCTTGCGGCATGTACTCGTTGCGCGATAACAGCGCTCGTTTCAGCTTGTGTATCACAGCTATTCAAAGTGCCAAGTGGTAGTTTAGGCACATCAATGGTCAAATCAAAACGGTCTAAAAATGGCCCTGAAAGCTTAGAAAGGTAGCGCAAAATTTGCTCATTACTGGCTCTGGCGTTATCGACGTCACCGCAAGGGCTTGGGTTCATCGCCGCCACCAATTGAAAGCGACACAAAAAATTGAGTTTAGCCGCCGCGCGGGAGATGCTCACTTCACCGGTTTCCATTGGTTCACGTAAGCAGTCAAGCACCTTGCGTGGAAACTCCGCCACTTCATCGAGAAAAAGCACGCCGCGATGCGCTAAAGATATCTCCCCTGGTTTGGGGATCGCACCGCCACCCACCAATGATATTGCTGAGCTGGTATGGTGTGGGCTTCTAAAAGGCCGTTGATAGAACTGTGTCGGCTGTATATTAAGCCCTGCGACTGAATGAATCGCAGCTACCTCAAGTGCATCGGTATAACTTAGCGAGGGCAGTAACTGCATCATTCTGCTAGCTAGCATGGTTTTGCCTGTACCTGGCGGGCCAAGCATCAGCAAATTATGGCCGCCCGCAGCAGCTATCTCTAACGCCTGTTTTGCGTGTTGCTGGCCAACCACTTCACTAAGGCAGTTATTGTTGTCACCGCTATTAGAGATCGGTGTGATCCATTCAAGATCAAGATCGATACCGGGTAATTCTGACTGTCCATGCAGGTAGGCGGCTAAAGATTGCAGGTGGGTCGCAAATAGCACTTGCTGATAACCTACAAGTTCAGCATCGGCGCGGTTATCAATAGGCAGTACTAAGCGGCTATTGACTTGGCTTGCCGCAACGATGACCGGTAATATGCCTTGGCAACCACGCACATGGCCTGAAAGTGCTAATTCACCGACAAACTCATGCTGCTCAATCGATTGCAATGGGATCTGTTTTGATGCGGCAAGAATACCAATCGCGATGGGCAGATCGTAACGGCCACCCTGTTTTGGCAGATCGGCTGGGGCGAGGTTGACGGTTATTCTGCGCATCGGGAACTCGAAGCCTGCGTTTATCAATGCGCTGCGAACTCGCTCTTTGGCTTCTTTGACTGAGGCCTCGGGCAATCCGACCAGAGAAAATGCGGGTAAGCCGTTGCTTAGGTGCACTTCTACTGTCACCGCAGGGGCATCGACGCCGCTACTTGCGCGGGTTGCAACACAGGCGAGAGCCATAAACAAATCCTTTTGTTTTATGAGTTTGGGGGAGGCTTGCTTAAGCCTAGCCAAAGTTTTGAATTTTGGTGATTTTTGGGTTGGATTTGGGCGAAAATTCATACTTTGGGTTTGCTTTTATCAGGCTGAGCCTGACTAACGTCGTGGGATTGCATCCCTGATCGGTCTTGAGATAATCAAACTCCGTTTGATAAAGGTCGTGGTGCTTCGCCCACACCCGAGCCAAAAGGAGATCAAAAGCAATCCCCTCTTGCCTAATTCTTACAAAAGAAGTCCCGTGCCGCCCCGACGAAGTGACATGTGTTGAGTACAGGCCTCGTACTTATTCGAAAGAGCCTAACGCTTCCTATAGGACATCTGCTGCAACATTTGGGGTCAGAGT